>NZ_RCOB01000010.1:0-48077 GCF_004307665.1 Pseudomonas sp. Sample_16 | reverse complement strand
AAGCTGGAACGCGGAGCGTCCCTTGAAGCATTCCCACGCAGAGCGTGGGAACGATCGACGAGTCAAGCCGGGTAATTGGCCCGCAGGGCCTCAAGCCCGCCCTGATAAATCCCGGTGAACAACGCCACCACCTCCTCATCACTCACACCCACCGGTTCAAATCGACCGGACCAGGTCACCCGCGCGCCCTGCCCTTGCACTTCGACCTTGATCGTCGCCAGATAGTCAGTGGCCGGAAACGGTGCCTGCAAAATCGAATAGCTGTAAGTCCTGGCAGCGTTGTCGAACGCTTGCAGGCGCTCGACCACTACTGCGCCGTCCGCCGTTTGCAGGCTGCGCACGCGCCCGCCTTCGCTCAGCTCGCTCTGGGGAATGAACGGTAGCCAGTCCGGTAGCGAGTTGAAGCCACCGATCAATTGCCAGACCTGATCGGCCGAAGCCGGGATGTCGATGAATGCTGATGCAGTTGCCATGTAAAGCTCTCTCTCAATGAATAAAGTCAGATAGCCATGCTGTCGACGACACCGCCGTCGACCCGCAGCGCCGCGCCGGTGGTGGCCGAGGATAACGGCGAAGCGATGTACGCCACCAGATTGGCGACTTCCTCGACATGCGCCACGCGCTGGATGATCGAGGTTGGTCGGGCGGTGCGCACGAAGGCGTCGGCTTCCTCCTGCAAGCTGCGACCGGATTGGGCCATGGCATCCTTGAGCATCAGCTCCACGCCATCGGTCAACGTCGGACCCGGCAGAATCGCATTCACCGTCACCCCGGTGCCCGCCAGCCGTTTGGCCAGGCCGTGGGAAACCGCCAGGTTGGCGCTTTTGGTCACGCCATAGTTGAGCATGTCAGCCGGAATCGCGATCCCGGATTCCGAAGACAGGAAAATCACCCGCCCCCAGCCTTGCTTGACCATGTCCGGGACGTAATGCCGTGACAGGCGCACACCGGAGATCACGTTGATCTCATAGAAGCGCGTCCACTCGCTGTCGGGGGTCTCAAAGAAGTCCACCGCGTTGAAGATCCCGAGGTTGTTTACCAGGATGTCGGCACGTGGTTCGGCGGCAAACAGTTTCTCGGCGCCTTCGGCGGTGCCCAGGTCTGCGGTCAGCCCGCGCAACTGTGCATTCGGCACGCTCTGACGAATGCTTGCCAAAGCCTGCTCGACCTTGGCCGACTCGCGGCCGATCACCACCACGGTGGCGCCGGATTCGGCCAGCGCCCGGCTGATGCCCAGGCCGATGCCCGCGGTGCTGCCGCTGACAATCGCCAGTTTTCCACTCAAATCGATTTTCATTTTCAGGCTCCAATGATTGGCAACGGGGCGCGCTCGGACACCAGTTTTGCGTCGCGCATCGCTTGCCAGAAGGCTGCAGGAATCACCGCCGACAACGCGGCCACATCTTCGGCGATTCGCTCTGGTCGGCTGGCACCTGGAATAACCGCCGCCACAGCCGGGTTGGCCAACGAGAACTGCAACGCCGCCGCTTTGATGTCGACACCATGGGCCGCGGCAATACGCTTGATCTGCTCGACCTTGCTGACGATGGCCGGGCTGGCCTTCTGATACTCGAAGTGCGCGCCACCGGCGAGGATGCCCGAACTGTAAGGGCCGCCGACCACGATTTCGACGTTCTGTGCCAGGGCGGCGTCCATCAAGCGTTGCAATGCGCGGTCATGGTCGAGAAGAGTGTAGCGACCCGCCAGCAGAAAACCGTCCGGCTGCGCTTCGCTCAGATCAAGGGTCAATTCGCACGGCTCGACCTTGTTCACGCCCAGGCCCCAACCTTTGATTACGCCTTCTTCGCGCAAGCGGGTCAGCACTTTGAAAGCACCGGTGCGGGCCTGGTTGAAGTATTCCAACCATTGATCGCCGTAGAAATCCTGAGCGATGTCATGCACCCAGACGATGTCCAGGCGATCGGTTTGCAGGCGCTTGAGGCTATCTTCAATGGAGCGCAGGGTCGCGTCGGCGCTGTAGTCGTTGACGATCTTGTTCGGGCGACCGTGCTCGAACACCCCGCTCTTCTCGCCCAGATCGCGGGCCGCAGCGTCTTCGACTTCATCGAGAATCACCCGGCCGACCTTGCTGCTGAGCACATAGTCGTCGCGGTTGTAGCGCGACAGTGCAGCGCCGAGGCGGATTTCCGACAGGCCCGAGCCGTAGAACGGCGCGGTGTCGAAGTAACGCACGCCGGCATCCCAGGCGGCGTGAACGGTGGCTTGCGCTTCTTCTTCAGCAATGGCGCGGAACATGTTGCCCAGTGGTGCAGTACCGAAGCCCAGCGCGCCGGGCAGTTTATCTTTCAAGCTCATGATTCAATCCTCATCGTTTCAGTGGCCAGTGCTTGACCGTTGAGCAGATCCTAGATTGCGGCGTTCGGACCGTCCAAGACATAATGTGCAGCACTTGAGTCCCCAGAGGTCTGACATGATCGACATCCGCCAATTGCGCTACTTCGTTGCCGTCGCCGAAGAAGAACACGTCGGTCGCGCCGCCGAGCGCCTGCATATTTCCCAGTCGCCCCTGAGCCGGCAGATCGCCCAGCTCGAAGAGCGCCTGGGCCTGACCTTGTTCGAGCGTAGCCAGCAACGCATCCGCCTGACCCGCGACGGCCAGACGTTCCTCGCCGAAACCCGCGCCCTGCTGACCCACGCCAATCGCTTGGAATCCCTGGGCAAGCGCCTGGGGCGCGGCGAAGAAGGCGGCTTGTGCATCGGCTACATCGAAAACGCCATGCACGCCGGTGTGCTGCCCAATGCCCTGCGCGTGCTGCGGGTCGACCGGCCGAACGTACATGTCGCGCTGTACAACCTGAGTTCCGCCGAACAACTCGAAGGCCTGCGTCAGCGTAGTCTGGATATCGCCCTGGTCAGCGAGCCGCCGACCGATGACGACCCGGACTTGCTGGGTTTCCAGGTTCTGGACGATCCGATGCTGCTGGCCTTGCCCGAAGATCATCCGCTGGCGCAGCAATCGACACTGACGGCCGCCGACCTCGCCGATAAGGAATGGATCGGCGTTCAACATCGGCAGAATGCCAATGGCCACGACGACTTCGTCAGCGCCTGCATCCGCGCCGGTTTCACCCCGGACATTCGCATGCAAGCGACCGAGCCGTTCACCGCATTGGGTTTGGTGGCCTCGGGGCTGGGCATCGCGATGATTCAGAAAGGCTTGAGCCGCAACGCACCGCCGGGCGTGCTGCTGCGGGATGTGCCGTGGATCGCCTACACCACACCGCTGTGGGCCGCATGGCACCGGATCAATTTGCGGCCGTTGGTGGAGACATTCAGGAAAGTCCTGACACACCCGGCCGACTGATCACACACCCGTCCTGTAGGAGCACAGCTTGCTGGCGATGGCGATTTCAAAGGCGCCATCGCCAGCAAGCTGTGCTCCTACAATTGATTGATGTCGTGTTGAAGATCCGTGTGGGAGCGAGCCTGCTCGCGATGGCGGCATCTGTTTAAAGCATATGTTTAACGACTGTCAGCGAAACTTGATGAAAGCTACAACACCTTGCGTCATTGCCTACGGTTACGCCAGAATCCGCCGGCTTACGCGCCTTGGGTCCGGGCCTTATCCTTAGCCGGTCGCTGAAAAAAACAGCGATCGGGTTTGGTAGCCCGGAGTACTGCGCGTAGCGCCACTTCAAGCAATAACTGCTTTTATGGTCGCCATGCGCAGGGCCTTTTCGGAGGCGCCGGTTCCAGTACTCCGGTCTACCAACCTGTGCATGGTCACCACCCATTCGTTTGGTAGCGAAAGTGATGGCTCCCATTTTGCTAGTACTGGAGTTCTATCAATGATCAAACCATCCCCCAACCCGCCAGAATCAGATCCAGCCTCCCCCTACGAAAGCCCCGATTCCAAGCAATTCCACGAAGCGGCCGAGCGCGCCCTGAATCACTACCTCAACCCCGCCGCCAACATCATGGCCACGCCCCGCGCACCCACCACGATGTTCACCATCAACCCCGACATCGACACCGAAACCCTGCTGGCCCACGCCTGCGAATCACTGGCCTCGGCCAGCGTCATGACCAACGACCTGGCAGGTTTTCTGGAAGGCTCGCATCGCAACACGCTGCTGGGCATTGCTCAGGTCATCATGCTGGGCGAGTTGGCGGTGAATCGGGCACTGGATCGTCTCGATCCGCCTGAGTAAACGCTGAACCGGTAGGAGCGAGCCTGCTCGCGATGCGGTCAGCACATTCAACATTCCTGTGACTGACACACCGCTATCGCGAGCAGGCTCACTCCTACAGGTCCGGCGTCTTTCCCCTAGGTTTGGTGCTTTACTGAAAAGACCTCACCCCCAGCGAGCCCCACCCCATGAACCGCAACGACCTGCGCCGCGTGGACATGAACCTTCTGGTGATTTTCGAAACGCTGATGTTCGAGAAGAACCTGACCCGGGCAGGGGAGAAGCTGTTTCTCGGCCAACCTGCTGTCAGTGCGGCGCTGGCGCGGTTGCGGGATTTGTTTGATGACCCGTTGCTGGTGCGCAACGGGCGGATCCTCGAGGCGACGCCACGGGCGTTGGCGATTCTCAAGGAGTTGCAGCCGGCGATGGATACCATTTCCGGCGCGGTGAGCCGGGCCAAGGATTTTGATCCGTCCATCAGCCGCGATGTGTTTCGCATCGGCCTGTCCGATGATGCCGAGTTTGGCCTGTTTCCGCCGCTGCTCAAGCAGATCCGCGAGGAAGCGCAGAACGTTGTGGTGGTGGTGCGGCGGGTCAATTACCTGTTGATGTCGTCGATGCTGGCCAGCGGTGAAATCTCCGTGGGCATCAGTTACACCACCGAATTGCCGGCCAATGCCAAGCGCAAGAAACTGCGCGACCTGAGCGTCAAGGTTTTGCGTGGTGACAATCGACCCGGCCCGCTGACACTGGATGAATTCTGCGAGCGTCCCCATGCGCTGGTGTCGTTCTCTGGGGACTTGAGCGGTGCCATCGACAATGACCTGGCGCGTATCGGCCGTTCGCGTCGAGTGGTATTGGCGGTGCCGCAGTTTTCCGGCCTGCGGGCCTTGCTGGCAGGCACCGACATGCTGGCTTCGGTGCCCGATTATGCGGCGGCGGCGCTGATTGAAGGCAGCGACCAGTTGCGGGCCGATGACCCGCCGTTCGATATCAACTTGTCGGAACTGTCGATGGTCTGGAACGGCGTCAGCGATAACGATCCGGCAGAACGTTGGTTGCGCTCGCGTATTGCGCAACACATGTCGGCTCCACCGTCGACGCATTGAGCGAATTGAAGTTCGGGTCAGTCTCGCGCAGGTACACCGGCAGGTCGGTCATCGGCGGCATGGCGGGAATTTCAAAGTACATCTGGATCACCCAGCCCCGATGATAGCTGGCGTGGTTGACCACATGCATGAGCATCGCGCCGGCACTCATCGTGCCGCTTTCACCGGAGAGAAAGGTGAACCGCATGGGTTTGTCCAGCGAGGCATCGGACTGTCGGGCGCTCCAGTCGCAGTACCAGTGATCAACGTTTTGTTGTGCCAGACGCAGGTCGGGCAATGCCGGATAGACCAGATCATGGGACGTCTTGAAGCTGTGCCCTCGGCCTTCCAGATGAGCCTGCCAAAGACAATCCACCACATAAATGTGGTTGAGCGTGCCAATCATGTTCTTGAAGATTCCGGCGCGTTCCTTTTCGACTTCGCCCAGGGGCAGTTGCGCCAGATTGTCGAACAGCCGTTGGTTGGCCCATTGTTTGTAATCGGCAAGCATGCGGGCAGTGCGTACATTGATCATCGAAATTCTCCGATGGCGAATAGCGCATCTCCCAAGGATAGCGCTAACCACGCATAGTGGCGCAGGCGCTGATCATCGGTACGGCCGTTATCGCGTCAGCGCATCCAGCACCCGCTCGGCCAGTGCCAGGCAACTGGTGAGGCCCGGTGATTCAATGCCGAACAGATTGACCAGACCGGCCACCCCATGCTCGACCGGACCGCTGATGCGAAAGTCGGCGGCCGGCTCGCCCGGGCCACTGATTTTCGGGCGAATGCCGCTGTAGGCCGGTTGCAGGCTGTTATCCGGCAAGCCCGGCCAATAACGCCGGATTGCCGCATAAAAACCGTCGGCCCGTGCGGGGTCGACACGGTAATCCAGCGCATCGACCCATTCCACATCCGGCCCGAATCGCGCCTGGCCGCCCAGGTCGAGGGTCATGTGCACCCCCAACCCGGCGCTCTCCGGTGCCGGATACACCAGATGCCTAAATGGCGCGCGGCCACTGAAGCTGAAATAGCTGCCCTTGCACAACCGGGCTGGCGGAACGTGCTGCGCAGGCAGGCCGGCAATACGGCTCGCCACTTCAGGCGCAGACAAACCGGCGCAATTGATCAACTCGCGGCAGCTCAGGGTCATCGGCTCGCTACCACCGACGTGCAGTTCAAACCCCTGGTCGATACAGCGTGCCGACAGCAGCGGCGAGTGCAAGGCCAGCGACCCGCCGCAGGCTTCGACATCGCCCTGCAATGCCAGCATCAACCCATGGGAATCGATAATCCCGGTGGACGGCGACCACAGCGCGGCGACGCAGGACAGAGCTGGCTCAAGCTGCTGCGCCTGAGCGGCGTCCAGCCATTGCAGATCATCAACACCGTTGCGCAGCCCCTGCTCCAGTAACCCCTGCAAGGCCGAACGCTGCGCGTCATCGGTGGCGACGATCAGTTTGCCGAGGCGCTGATGGCTGATGCCGCGTTCATCGCAATAGGCGTAGAGGCGATGCTTGCCCTCCACGCACAACTGCGCCTTGAGGCTGCCGCTGGGGTAGTAGATGCCGGCGTGGATCACTTCGGAGTTGCGCGAACTGATGCCCGTACCGATGCCCTCGCCAGCCTCGAGCACGATCACCTCGCGCCCGCTCAAGGCCAATACCCTGGCCACTGCCAGCCCGACCACCCCGGCCCCGACCACCACACAATCGATATCGACGCTGCCCTGACCTGCGCTCATGTCAAACCAACCCTCGCTCGCGGTAATCGATCAGGCTGGAGAATATCGCCAGGAGCATGGCCATGACCACGAAGAAGATCAGCACCAGGAAATACGAGCCGGTGAACTGCACGATCAAGCCGATCAGGATCGGCACGATCACCCCGGCCATGTTGCCGCAGAAATTCATGGTGCCGGCCAGCACACCGGTTTTCGACGTGCCGCCGAGGATCGACGGAATGCACCAGTACATGCCGCACCAGCGAATGAAAAACATCGCCACACAGAGCAGGCCAATGGCTTGAGTCGCGTCAGCGGTGTAAGCGGTGCCGAGCATGCACAGGGCTGCGACCAGCGCCGAGCCGCTGAACATGCTGCGCATCACCAGGTTCGGCGACGCGCCGCTGGATTTCCATTTATCCCCCAGGTAACCGCCAACCAGTTCGCCGACAAAACCGCACATGAAGATCAGGAAGGTCGCGCCGCCCATGCCGGAAATGTTCAGGCCGTGGGTCTGGTGCAGATAGCTCGGCATCCAGGTCAGCAGACCATAGAACACGCTGAGAATGCAGCAGTAACCGGCGAACATCGCCAGCACCGAGCGGTCCTTGAGCAGTTCCTTGAAGCCGATACTGGTGACCGCGCCGGGCTGGCTGACCGTGGCGTTGCCCTCGGTGATGTGCTTGAGCTCAGCGGCGTTGACACCGGGGTGTTCACTGGGATGGTTGCGGATGTACTTCCAGGCCAGCACACCGGCGAGCATGGTGCCGACGCCGGCAATCACGAAGGCGATGCGCCAGGAATCGAACCAGCCTATCAGCCCGGCAATGATGATTGCGCCGAAAGCACTGCCCAAAGGCGCACCGCCGTCGACCAGCACTGCGCCGCGCCCGCGTTCGTTGGGGGTCAGCCAGGCGCCGTTGAGCTTGGCCCCGGCGGGCATGATTGGCGACTCGGCGACACCGAGCCCCATGCGGGTGATCATCAGGGTGATCCAGTTGTGCGCACCGGCCGCCAGGGCCTGGAATGCACCCCAGGCAACAGTCGCGACGACGATCACACGACGGGTGTGAAAGCGGTCGAGCAGCATGCCGCCGGGAATTTGCATCAACGCGTAGGACCAGAAAAACGCACTGAGCATCAGGCCTTCAAGGGCCGGCGGGATCTGGAATTCACTGGAAATCAGCGGCAAGGCCACCGACAGCGAGGCACGGTCGATGTAGTTGATGGCGGTCAACAACAACATGATGAGGAAGATTCGCCAACGGACGTTTGTGGCGCGTTCGGTTGCGTTCGCGGCTGGCAACGCCAGGCTTTCGGCACTTGGATTGTTCATGTGGGGGCTCTTATTGTTGTGGAAACAAGCGGCCTGATGCCTGCCAGTCAACCCTCCCTGCAGGAGCGAGCCTGCTCGCGATGGCGCAGTACGAGCCAACATCAATGTTGATTGCACTTGCGCTATCGCGAGCAGGCTCACTCCTGCAGGCATTGCGTTTTGACTGACGGTTTCAGGCAAGCGGCCCCACTCTAATCACGCCCCCGCGTGCTGAATAATGATGGGATCTGATTGGGGGATCACCGAATGTCATCCCCCAGCAGCGATCAGAAAGTCCCCGGATAGCTGCCGCCGTCCAGTAACAGGTTCTGCCCGGTCAGAAAACCGGATTGCGCACCGCAAATGAATGCGCAATACGCGCCGAATTCATCAGGTTGGCCGAAGCGCTGGGCGGGAACGTTTTTGCGCCGTTGCTCGGCGACGCTTTCGACACTGGTGCCGTTGGCCTCGGCGGCGGCATTGAGGGTCTTGTGCAAGCGCTCGGTCTCGAATGGCCCGGGCAGCAGATTGTTGACGGTGACGTTGTTGCCCGCTAATCGCGCCTGACGCGCCAGCCCGGCGATAAAACCGGTGAGGCCGCTACGGGCACCGTTGGACAGCCCCAGCACATCAATCGGCGCCTTCACCGCGCCGGAGGTGATGTTGACGATGCGCCCGAAACCGCGCTCGGCCATGCCATCGACGCAGGCCTTGATCAGCTCGATGGGCGTGAGCATGTTGGCATCCAGCGCCTTGAGCCAGTCTTCGCGCTGCCAGTCGCGGAAGTCACCGGGCGGTGGGCCACCGGCGTTGTTGACCAGAATATCCACCTGCGGACAGGCCGCCAGCACTTGCGCCCGCACACCCGGCTGGCTGATGTCCCCGGCCACGGTGCGGACTTCGATGGCCGGTGCCAATTGGCGCAAGTGCACGGCCGCCGCCTGCAAGGTTTCATCTCCCCGGGCGTTGATCACCAGGTTCACGCCTTCCTTTGCCAAGGCCCGTGCACACGCCAGACCCAAGCCTTTGCTGGCGGCGCAGACAATCGCCCAGCGCCCCGAAATACCCAAATCCATGTCGATGCTCCTCGCGATTCAAAAGCCCTAAGTTACCACCGCCCAGCGGCTATCCGGGGGATGACAAAGGGTGATCGCAGTATCAAGCCTTTTCATTATCGGCTGCCCACGCGGCTGATTACTGTTGCGCAACCAACAAGAAACCGGAGACACCCATGAACCCGTTCCAGTTTTACTTCCCCACGACCTTGAAAAGCGGCAACGGCCTGGTGCGTCAGGCCGGTGCGCTGCTCAAACCCCATGTCCGAGAGAAACTGCTGGTGGTCACCGACAATGGACTGATGGCGTCGGGCGTGCTGGATGCGTTTTTTGCTTCGCTGACGGCCAGTGAAATCGCCTATGAAGTGTTTGCCGGCGTCGAACCCAACCCCACTACCGATGTGCTCGAGCGCGCCGTAGGGTTCCTGAAGAACCACGAGTGCGATGCGGTGATCGGCGTGGGTGGCGGCAGCAGCATTGACACCGCCAAGGGTGTCGCGGCCATGGCCACCAACCCCGGCAACATCCTCGACTACGAGGGCTACGACAAACTGCTGCACCCGCCGCTGCCGATTTTCGCCATCCCCACCACCTCGGGCACCGGTAGCGAATGCACGGCATCGACGGTGTTCACCAACACCCGGACCCTGTTCAAAACGGTGATCATCAGCCCCGCACTGTTCCCGAAACTGGCGATTCTCGATGCCGAACTCACCCTCAAGCTGCCGCCGTCGATCACCGCCGCCACCGGCATGGACGCCCTGACCCACGCCATCGAATCCTACGTGTCGAAGCAGGCCAACCCGATCAGCCAGGCTTTGGCGCTGCAAGCGATCAAGATGATCTGCACATACCTGCCGAAAGCGTTTTTCACAGGCTCCGACCTGCACGCCCGGGAGCAGATGTTGCTCGGTTCTTTTCTCGCCGGCGTGGCGTTCGCCCAATCGAAACTCGGCAACGTGCATGCGATCTCCCACACCTTCGGCGGCGTGTTCAACATTCCCCATGGCATCGCCAACGCCACGCTGTTGCCCTACGTCATCGAATACAACCTGCCAGCCTGCCCTGAATTGTTCCGCGAAATCGCCCTGGCCATGGGCGAAAACGTCGACGGCCTGAGCCCTGCCCGCGCCGGGCACAAAGTCGTGGAGCACGTGATGGCACTGAACAAGGCCATCGGCATTCCCGACAACATCAAGGACCTGGGCGTGGACCTGGACTACATGCCGCAAATGGTCAGCGATTCGATGCGCAGCGGCAACGTGCTGGTCAATCCACGTTTGACGACCGCTGCCGACGTCGAGCGAATCATCAGCAATGCCTTCCACGGCCTTCATACCTGAGAGACGAACAGCATGTTTTATGAAATGCGCACCTACACGATCCAAATCGGAAAAATGCAGACCTACCTCAAACACTTCGAGGACAACGGTCTGCCGGTGATCTCCCGCTACACCACGCTGGTGGGCTGGTGGTACACCGAAATCGGCGAGCTGAACCAGGTGATCCACATCTGGGCCTACGAGAGCCTGGATGAGCGCATCAAGAAACGCGCCGCGCTGTACCAGGACCCGGACTGGCTCGAAGGTTTCGTGCCGATCGCCTTCCCGATGCTGGAAAAGATGGAATCGAAACTGCTGATGCCAGCGCAGTTCTCACCGATCAAATAATCCCTGTTCGAGCTCGACAGACAATCAAACAACCTGTGGGAGCTGGCTTGCCAGCGATGAGGGAGTATCAGTCGACATCGTTGTTGTCTGACACACCGCTATCGCTGGCAAGCCAGCTCCCACAGGGGACTTTGGTGGACTGTTGAACTGCCCAAACCCAAGGACAACCCCATGTGCGACCACAACACCAACAACACCGCCGCCGACCGTTCTCCCGACATTAAAGCCCTGCTCGAAGGCCTGCCGACCAACTGGGGCAAGTGGGGCCCGGACGATGAAGTCGGCGCCCTGAACTACCTGCAAAGCGCCGAGATCCTCCGTGGTATCGCCACTGTGCGCCAAGGCAAGACCTTTACCCTGCAAGTGCAAATCGGTCACCCCAAAGGTGAGCCGCTGTGGCCCGGACGTCGTCCATCGATGCGGGTCAACGTGCTCGACAAGGGGCACTTTCTCGCGGGTAAAACTCACTTCGACGGTCACGTCGAATATGCCGACGACGTGATCTTCATGCACCTGCAAGGCTCGACCCAATACGACGCGCTGGGCCATGTCTGGCATGACAACAAACTGTGGAACGGCTACGACGCCATGAGCACCATCGGCGGCATGGACAAGGCCAGCATCCTGCCGATTGCCGAACGCGGCATCGTCGGCCGTGCGGTGTTGATCGACATGGCCCGCCATCGCGGCAAAGCGGTGCTGGACAAGGGTGAAACCTTCAATCACCACGACCTGCTGGCCGCCGCGAAAGCTCAGTGCATCGAGATCCACAAGCGCGACATCCTGATCATCCGTACTGGCTGGATCGGATCGTTTTACGCGCGCGAGCCGCAAGAGTTTTACAAGGATTTCGCCGAGCCGGGCCTGACCTTCAGCCGCGAGCTGGTGGAATGGTTTCACCAGATGGAAATCCCCAACCTGGTCACCGATACCATGGCCAACGAAGTGGCGGTCGACCCGACCTCAGGTGTGTTGATTCCGCTGCACAACGCCTTGATGCGCAACCTAGGCGTGACCTTTACCGAAGTGGCGATGCTCGATGCGCTGGCCGACGATTGCGCGGCAGACGGCCAGTGGCAGTTTCTCTACACCGCTGCACCGTTGAAAATCGTCGGTGGCACCGGGGCGCCGGTGAACCCGATCGTGATCAAGTAACCAGATCCTGCTTGAGTTCATTGATCAGCAGGGTCGCCGCCGGAGACAAATCGGCGCCGGCCCGGCTGATCACCCCATAGGGTTCGATCAGGGCGCGCAACGACACCGGCAGTTTCACCAGCAACTCGAACTGCTCGCAGAACTCGGCCACTTCCACCGGGATCACCGCGAGCAAGGTTGGATCTTGTTGCACCAGCAAAATGGTGGCGAAGGTGGACGAAGTTTCCAGTGGGTAACGGGGAATTTCCAGCCCCGCCTCATTGAGTTCACGCTCCAGGGCCTGGCGCATGGGCATGTCCTTGGGGTAGACCACCCAGCGGTAATCGCTGAGCTGCGATAATTGCAGGGATTGGGCACTGGCCAGTGGATGACGCTGGCTGGCAACCACTGCCAGGGGCTCTTCGCTGAGTTCGATGCAGTCGTAAGCGTCCGAGCGCTGGCCGACACTGGTGCGGCAGATCGCCAGGTCCAGCCGACCCTGATCGAGCAATCCGAGCAAGGTCGCACTGGTGTTTTCCACCAGTTCAACGGACAACTCCGGTTGTTTGAGGCGCAGCTCGGTCAAGGCTCGGGTCAGCAATGGCACCGCGCCCATGATCACCCCGACCGAGAGTCGCCCGCCCTGCCCCTGCATGATGCTGAGCATTTCCTCACGCAAGTGTTCGACATCGCTGTAGATCAGCCGCGCATAACGAATCATGCAGCGCCCCATTTCATTGGCCACAAGACCTTTGGGCTGACGCTCGAACAACGGCATGCCAAGCAACGATTCGACCTCATGCAAGGCCTTGGTGGCGCCGGACTGGGAAATGGAGATCTGCTCGGCGGCCTTGTGCAGGGAGCCGCGATCATCCAGCGCGATCAGCAACCGCAGTTGTTTCAGACGCAGACGTGAAGCGATGCTGCCAAGGGAGGGAACCATGTCGGTAGGTGCTCGTTTCAAGGGCCGGATCCGTGAAGTGCCGCGCCGGCGAATACCGGCGCGGGCCGGTATTCAAATCAGCGAAGCCCTGCTCCACTGGCCATTGACCAGACGATTGAGGCCCAACGGGTTATGGTTTTGCAACGCCTCGGGCAGGTACTCATCAGGATAGTTCTGGTAGCAGACCGGGCGCAGGAAGCGATCGATGGCCAGGCTGCCGACGGAGGTTCCGCGTGCATCGGAAGTCGCCGGGTACGGTCCGCCATGGACCATCGCATCGCTGACTTCGACGCCGGTCGGGTAGCCATTGAGCAGCAAGCGTCCGACCTTGTCTTCGAGCACGGGCAACAGGTCGCTATAGCGCTCAAGGTCCGCCGGCTCGGCGATCAGGGTGGCGGTCAGCTGACCGTGCAGGCTGTCGAGTACAGCGCGCAGTTGCTGCGAATCGTCCACCTCCACCAGCACCGTCGCCGGGCCGAAGATCTCTTCCTGCAACAACGGATCGCCCTCGAGCAACAGTTGCACATCGGCCTTGAACAACTGCGGTTGCGCATGGCGGTCGCCTTGCGGTTGACCGGCCAGGTGATCGACCTGGGCATGCCTGTCGAGGTGTTTGAGCCCGGCACTGTAGCTGTTCAGCGCTCCGGCATTGAGCATGGTCTGGGCCGGTTGGTCGCCCATGTGCTGGGCAAAGTGTTGCTGAAACTCGCTGAACTGCGCTGAACGCAGGCCAATGATCAGACCGGGGCTGGTGCAGAATTGACCACAGCCCAGATTGACCGACGCCGTCAGCTCTGCGGCGATTTTGTCGCCCCGAGTGCTCAAGGCGTGCGGCAGCAGGATCACCGGATTGATGCTCGACATCTCGGCGAACACCGGTATCGGCTGCGGCCGCGCGGCCGCCAGATCGGACAACGCCCGGCCACCCTTCAGCGACCCGGTAAACCCCACGGCCTTGATTCCTTCGGCCTTGACCAGCGCCTGTCCGACACCGGCGCCGTAAATCATGTTGAATACCCCCGACGGCATACCCGTGCGCTGCGCAGCGCGAACGATGGCGCTGGCCACGCAATCGGCGGTTGCCATGTGCCCGCTGTGGGCCTTGAACACGACCGGGCACCCGGCGGCCAGCGCCGACGCGGTATCACCACCGGCAGTGGAAAAGGCCAAGGGGAAATTGCTGGCACCGAACACTGCGACGGGGCCGACACCGATGCGGTATTGGCGAATATCCGCTCGCGGCAGAGGTAGCCGTTCAGGCAACGCCTGATCAATCCGCGCACCGAGGAAATCCCCTCGCTTGAGCACCTGTGCAAACAGTCGCAACTGACCGCTGGTGCGGCCGCGCTCACCCCGAATCCGGCCTTCGGGCAGCGCCGTTTCCCGGCAGACCAGTGCAATGAACTCCTCGCCCAGCCCATCGATCTCGTCGGCGATCGCCTCAAGAAAATCCGCACGACGCCCCGGCGGCAATTGACGAAACGGAGCAAAGGCACGGGTGGCGGCAACAACGGCCAGAGCGACTTCCTGCTCAGTGGCCTGATGAAAAACATAAGGCAATGCCTGACCGCTACTGGCGTCGACACTGTGCAGCGTCTCGCGGCCCAGGGCACTGCGTTGCCCGTCAATGAACTGCTGGCCGAGAATATCGGACATCAAAAACTCCCTCGCCTGGTTTCGGCAGGCGAACACTCGAATTGAAGGAATGCGCCGACCGGCGCAGCGCCCACTCTAGGGGGCGGGATCAGGGGCGAACAAATGACAACAACGGGCCGGGGGATGAGCATTTGTCATCCCCCGGCCCGTCAGTCGCCTCAGCGAATCGCTACCGGGTTGATGTTGACCTGGGTCGAGCCTTTGTAGAGCGGCTGGCCGAGTACGAACATGAACGTCCAGGCCTTGTCCCGGACCAGCGCACGGCTGTCGATCAGTTCCAGGTTGTAGATGCCGTTCTTGGCCAGCATGAACTGGTTGACCGGGAACTCCTGGCCATCAGTGCCGGGGTAGATTTCCGAAGCCCAGGTGTCACCACCGAAAGCGACGATCTGTTTGTCCGCCAGCCATTTCGCAGCGGCCATGCCGATGCCCGGTTCCACTGCGAGGAATTTTTCGTTGTCCTTGCCCAGCAGTTCCAGCCAACCGGTGTTGAACAGCACCACGTCACCCTTCTCGATGCTGATGCCTTGCAGGTGCAGGGCCTTCTGAATATCGGCAACGGTGAATTCGGTTTTTTCCGGCACGATGGCGCGGCCGTAGACTGCGGTCATGTCCAGCACCACACCACGGGTGACAATCGGCGGGACTTTCTCGATACCGAGTTTCTGCACCCCTTCCACGGTCACGAAGTCCGCCGCGCGATTGCCGTTGTAGTAGACGTTGTCGATGCCAATGTGGCCGATGCCGTTGAGCTGGGTGCCGACACCGGTCCAGCCCACCACCAATTCATCGTTGAAGGTGAATTTGTTCGGCCCCATGGTGGTGCCGCCCGCTTCGCCCGGCTGGACATTGGTCAGGTGGAAACTGCGGTGACGGAACGCCGGCAGGTTCTTGTCGATGGGCACGGCCAGCGGATAAGTCTTGCCTGTCTTGATCAACTTGGCAGCGTTGAGCACCGAATCGGCGTCAAGCAGGTTCAGTGCACCGATTTCATCGTTGGCACCAAACTTGGACGGATACCATTTTTCGCCCTCGGCGGCGTGGGCGGCGTTGAGGGTGAACAGGAGGGCAAATGGCAAAGCCAGGCGCTTGAGCATGTTGGAGTCCTTGTCTGTTTTTGATGGACCCCACGGTACTCAGCGGTTTTGTGCAGAAACAGCCAGCCCTCGACAATACATTTGTTCTGGATTTTCACGAGTGCTTGCATCGATATCTGCACAAACAGTCGGCAGTGCTAGAGTGGAACCGGTGGGTCAATTGACATAAAACCCTGAAATCCTGACAGTCGACCAATTGCGATAACGCTTAGAACGTTTGCGAATTATGATTATTCCATCTCGCTGATACAGAAACCTATGAACATCGCAAACCCTCCAGCCACCCGCGAAATCCAATCCGATTCACCGCGTTTGATCGTCTTCCTCGCCTACCCCGAAATGGGCCTGCTGGACCTGACCGGCGCACAAACCGTATTTTGGGCGGCCTCGCGCTATCTCAACAGCAGCAACTTGCCGGGTTACAAACTGCAAACTGCCAGCCTCACCGGTGGCCTGATCCAGACCGCCGAAGGCCTGGCCGTCGACACTGTGCCATTGAGCACTTTCACCGAGCACTCGATCGACACGCTGATCGTGCCTGGCGCGCCGGTGATTATCACGGCCATGAACAATTCACTGGAGGTCGTCGAGTGGCTCAAGGTCGCCTCGACCAAGGTCAGACGCACGGCCTCGGTGTGCAGCGGCACGTTCCTGCTGGCTGAAGCCGGATTGCTCGACGGTCGTCGTGCCGCCACCCATTGGGCGATGTGCGGCATGCTCAAGGAGCGGCATCCGTCGATCGAAGTCGACAACGATGCGATCTTTGTCCAGCAGGGTTCAGTCTGGACTTCTGCCGGGGTCAGTGCCGGCATCGACCTGGCCCTGGCGCTGGTGGAAGAAGATTGCGGCCGCGAACTGGCGTTGCTGGTGGCGCGGGAAATGGTGGTGTTCCTCAAGCGCCCTGGTGGTCAGGCCCAGTACAGCCAACTGCTGCAATCGCAAACCAGCGAAGGCGCCGCCTTCGACGACCTGCACCTGTGGATCACGCAAAACCTGGCCGGTGAAAACCTCACCATCGACCGGCTCGCCCAACAAGTGCAGATGAGTCCGCGCAACTTCGCCCGGGTCTACAAACTCAAGACCGGCCGCACCCCGGCCAAAGCCGTGGAAGTGCTGCGGGTCGAAGCCGCCAGGCGCCTGCTGGAAGAATCCGAACGCAACATCGATCAGATTTCCCGACTGTGCGGCTTTGGTGACGAAGAACGCATGCGCCTGACTTTCCAGCGCAACCTGGGGGTTTCGCCACGGGACTATCGCAACCGGTTTTCGCGGTGAACGGCAGGTCAATAGCGTTTCATGCTCAATGCCGCGTCCGTCGCTCCAGCAACCGCACTCCAAGCGACAACGGATAACACAGAGCAAAGTAAATCGCCCCCACCAGAATGTAGATCTCCAGCGGCATGAAATACACCGAACTCAAATCCTGCGCCCTCAGCATCAAGTCAGGTGCCGCAATCAGTGAAGCTACGGACGTATCCTTCAACAGCGAGATCGCGACGTTGCCGATCGGTGCCAGCACGATACGGATAGCCTGGGGCAACACGACCCAACGCAATATCTTGAAGTGCGGCATGCCAATCGCTTTTGCCGCTTCCACTTGGCCCTTGGGTACCGCCTCCAGTCCCGCCCGGTAAATCTCCGCCAGGTACGCCGCCGCGTTCAGCCCCAGGCCAATCATGGCGGCCTGGAACGAACTGAAGTGGACACCGATTTCCGTCAGGCTGAAATAAACGATGAACAACTGCACCAATGCCGGGGTACCGCGAAATACCTCGATGTAAGTCAATGCCGCCCGGCGCAATGGCCGGTTCTTCGACAGTCGTGCCAGCGCTACCAGCAAGCCGACAATAAGACCAATGACCAACGCGCCAAATGCCAATTGCAGCGTAGCCCAAGCCGCCGCCAGGAACTCGACATGGGTGGCTTCCCACAGCTCGGCATAGCCCATATCAGATCTCCTTGACGACTTTGAGGCGGCGCTCGGTACGCGCCGCCCAATGGGAAAGCACCAGGCTCAACACCAGGTAGATGACCGCCAGCAGAAAGTAGATCAAATTGGTCTGGTAGGTTTCGCTGACCAGCATTCTTGCCTTGAATGTCAGTTCAGGCACTGCCGCCGCCGATGCCAGGGACGTGTCCTTGAGCAAGCCGATGGCGAAGTTGGCCATCCCGGGAATCGCGACCTTGAACGCTTGCGGCAATACGATGAGGCGCATCGCCAGCGACCGGGTCATGCCGATCGAAAACGCCGCTTCACTTTGACCGCGGTCGATGGTGCGGATACTCGACCGAAACACTTCCGACAGTATCGCCGCGCCGTTCAGGCCGAAACCGATGATCGCCGCGCCGATTGCCGGCAAGGTAATGCCGATGTAGGTCAGCCCGAAATACAGGATGAACAGTTGGGTCAGGATCGGTACGTTGCGAAAAACCTCCAGGTACACACTGGCGATCAGGCTCAGGAAGCGGCTGCGGGATAGCCGCATCAGCGCCAGGCAAAAACCCAGCAACGCCGCCACGATAAAGGCCGCCAGGGTCAGGCCCAAAGTAGTCAGGGCACCGATGCCCAGTACGTTCAGGAAGTACGGCAACATCTCGATGGTTTTGTGCAGCGCAGTTGTATCGAACATCGATCAATGCTCCTGCACGGCACGGATGAAGCAACGGGTACGTTCGACCTGACTCTCGCGGAAGATCTGCCGGGGTGGTCCCTGCTCGACTATGTTACCGTCGGCCATGAAGATCACTTGGTCGGACACGCTTTCGGCGAAGCTCATTTCATGTGTCACGATGATCATGGTCATGCCCTCTTCCGCCAGCCTGCGCATAACCCCCAGAACCTCTCCAACCAGTTCCGGGTCGAGTGCCGAGGTCGCCTCGTCGAACAGCATAAGTTTGGGTTTCATCGCCAGCGCTCGGGCGATGGCAATGCGTTGTTGCTGCCCGCCCGACAGTTGCTCGGGAAACGCATCGCGCTTGGCAAACATGCCGACTTTGTTCAGCAAGTCCTCGGCCAGTTCCACCGCTTCGGCGCGGTTGCGCTGTTGCACCTTGAGCGGGCCAAGGATGATGTTCTCCAGCACCGACAGATGCGGAAACAGATTGAAGCGCTGGAATACCATGCCGATCTCGGCGCGCATGCGTGCCAATTCCTTGTCGCTCATGGGCACTTTCCGGGTGCCCACCAGTCGTTGGCCTATGAGCTCGTTATCAATGTAAATGTCGCCCTTGGTTGGCTCTTCCAGGTAATTGACGCAGCGCAGCAAGGTGGTCTTGCCGGAGCCGCTGGGGCCGATCAGTGAGATCTTCTGGCCCTGCTGCACATTGAGGTCAATGCCCTTGAGGACATCCAGGCTACCGAAGGATTTGTGCAGCCCTTCGATTCGCACCAGCGGAGTTGATTGCGCCATGATTCACGTCCTCGACTCAGGCAAAGGCCGGACTGAAATCACGCGGAGGATGCGCGAACGGCCCGATCAAATTGCCCTTTTCGTCGCGGTCCACGCCGATGCGAGGGTTGTTGGCGGGAGGTTCGAGGTAATCGGGGTTTTTGATCCCGTACTTGGCGAGGATCGGACGGATCTGATCCGTGGCCTTCAACCAGCGCAGCCCTTGGTTCACTCCGTCGAACAAGTCCTGGTTCTGCGGATGAACGCCCCAGATCGCTTCGAATTTAGCGGTCAGGCTGGGGAATCTTTCATCGTAAGACATGGGGACTTGTTTGAGCTTCAGGCTAGGGTCCTGAAGAATCATGTAGTCAATGGTCGGCGCATCCAGTACGGCAAAGTCCAGGCGCCCGGCGCGCACGTCACGCAGGCAGGAATCGGTGTTGTCGTAAAGTTTGACCTCCTTCACACCATCGATTTTCTTCATATCGGGGATGGTGAAATAACCGGTGATAGCGCCGATGGTGCGCCCTTTCACATCGTTGACCGTGATGGAGGTGTCGAACGGCTCACTATCGCGCATGATCACGTAGGCACCGGTGTAAAACACCGGGTCGGTCAGCAGCAGAATCTTCGAACGCATCGGGTTCCAGGCGAAGTTGCCGCCGAACCAGTCGGCACGTCCAGACCTCACCGCTTCGACCACCGCCGGGAAGCCCATGGTCAGCACATCGAGCTTGAGTTCGAGACGATCAGCAATGAGTTTGAGCAGTTCCAGATCGGTGCCAATCGGCACGCCTTCGCGTAGCGCACCGAGGGGCATGTCGCCCAGACATGCGGCGGTGAGATAACCGGGACGCACGGTCTTGATAGGTTTGTCGGCCGCCGATGCAAACGACATCGGACCCATCGCGCAGCCCAAAGCAGCCGCCAATGAACCGTAGCCGGTTGCTTTAAGCAAACTGCGACGGGAGAAACCCTGGGTATCAAACTTGAAGTCGGACATAGATCACCTATATAGAGGCAAATTTATTGTTTTTGACCGTTACAAGCCTTGTTGCTCAATCGCCGTCCGTGGCTGATTGCTCCCTGTGATTCATGACTGGGTCGGTACCCTTGCGAGGATGTCGATGGCATTGACGTGAGGTTGGCGGGCTTGCTGCCGCAGGCGCCTGAGGATCAGGTAAGCGGCAGATACCACAGCGAGGCTGACAAGGCTGGCGAGGAACTGTGTACGCAAGGATTCCTGAAACGCCATGGCGGCCAAAACACCCGCAATCACTGCCACCACAGCATAGGACAGCCATGGAAACAGCCACATCTTGAGGGTCAGTCGCGCCGGTGCCGTGGCCTCGACCTGACGCCGCACCCTGATCTGCGCCAACGCCACCGCCAGGTAGACAAACAGCATTACTGCGCCGGAAGCGTTGACCAGAAAAAGGAACACGCCTTGCGGAGAAATGATCGCTGCCATGATGGCGATGTAGCCGATCACACTGCTCAACAGCACTGCCGCCCGGGGCACTTTCCGACCGGTCAGGACTGAAAGTTTTGCTGGCGCATCACCACGCTGGCTGAGGCCGAACAGAATCCGCGAAGACACATAAAGCCCGGAGTTCAGTGCCGACAGCACAGCCACCAGCACCACCGCCTGCATGATCATCGCCGCGCCGGGAATGCGCATCACCTCCAGTGCAGCCACGAAGGGTGAATGGCCGGCGACGATCTGACCCCAAGGCACCACGCAGACAATCAGGAAAATCGAGCCGACATAAAAGGTGATGACGCGGAAGATCACCGAACGGGTCATATTCGCCACGTTCTTCGACGGGTCGTCGGACTCGGCGGCGGCAATCGTTGCGATCTCGGCGCCGCCGACGGCGAAAATAACCGTCGGCACTCCCGCCAGAATCGCACTCACGCCATAAGGCATGAAGCCACGATCATTCACCAGGTTACCCAGCAGGTCGCTGGTGCTCGGAGCAAAACCGAACAGGTAAGCGCCGACAACAAAGATGAAGACGATGATCGCGAAAACCTTCAATGAAGCGAACCAATACTCGAACTCGCCATAGGATTTGACCGACAGGCAGTTGATGGCAGTCATGATCGCCAACAGGCTCAGCCCGATCACCCACGCGGGCAGTGGTATCCACTGTTCCAGGATGTTGGCACCGACCACCGCTTCGACCGCAACCACGATCACCCAAAAGTACCAGTACAACCAGCCACTGGTGAACCCGACCCAATTGCCCAGGCCTATCCGGGCGTACTCGGTAAAAGAACCGACACCGGGCAAAGCAACGGCCATTTCCCCAAGCATGCGCATCACCAGCATCACCACGATGCCGGCAGCGAGATAACTGAGAAACGCGGCGGGTCCGATCGCCTGAATCGTTGCACTGCTGCCGACAAACAAACCGGCGCCGATGATGCCGCCCAGGGAAATCATGGTGATGTGGCGCTGGCGCAAGGCGCCACTGAGGCGCTGCTGGCCCGAATTTGAGTTCATTGACTGAGCGTTTTTCATTGGATGACCTCCGCGGCTCGGTAGGGGGTCGATCGACCGGATAAATTCTTCGAAGACTTTGCGCGAGGGGGACAACACACCGGATACTCTGTGCAGCCCGATGTCAGGCACGAGTGTCGATGTAGGTGGGACGCCAGGAGCAATCCCGGCTGGAACGTTTCGATAGTCATGTGCGTACCCATTGAACTGCGCATGGCAGCATTTTCTTATTGTGTTGCATGACAAGCATTACAATACACACACTAATCACGGATTTTTAGCTTGTCAATGGGCCTTGTATCGGATAAAAAGCAATACAAACTTGCTCATTGTCCTGCTTAGAGCATGACAACAGGGATAAAGCACCATGAGTCAATTCGAACAACTGCTGGATGAACTCAAGGCCAGTGCGGCGTTGCAGCGTGATAAAGCGGAAACCCTTTACGCGCAACTGGCCGATTCACTGGCCGAAGCGATAGGCAACGGCAAGCTCAAACCCGGGGAGCGCCTGCCGCCGCATCGCGACTTCGCGAGTGCACTGGGGGTGAACATCACCACGGTGACCAAAGCCATGGCTGTGTTGCAGCAAAAAGGCCTGGTAGAAAGCCGCCCGGGGCGTGGCACCCAAGTCGCGCAACCACGCCATCCGGCAGCGCAATTTCAGTCGGCACCCAGCAATGATCCGGGCACCATCGACCTGAGTGTCAATCGCCCGGCAACCGGTGGTTTCAACAGGGTATTGGCGCAATTACTGCCGCGACTTTCCAGCGACCCGCGCTTTGGCGACATGAAGGACTATCACCCGTCCGAGGGGCCGTTGTGGGCTCGCGAAGCTGCGGCCCAATGGCTACGCCACACCGGCGTCGAGGCCCAGGCTTCGCAGATGTTGATCGTCGAAGGCGCGCAACATGGCATCGCCAGTACCTTGCGCAGCTTGACCAACAGTGGCGATACCGTGCTGGCCGACAGCGTGACCTATCAAGGCATCAATGCCTTGTGCCGTTCGCTGGGGCTGATTCTGGTTGGGGTCGACGCCGATGAACGCGGCATGTCCCCCGAAGCCCTGCGCCAGGCCTGCACTGAACATCAACCGCGACTGTTGTTTCTGGTGCCGTCGATTCACAACCCGACCGCCATTACCCTGGATACCGAGCGCCGGGCAGAACTGGCGAGCGTGATCCGCGAAACCAGCCTGCTGGTTATCGAAGACGATGTTTATCGCCCGCTGCTCGATCAGTCACCAGCACCTTTCGCGGCGCTGATGCCGGAGCGCACGATCTACATTTCGGCTCTGTCCAAATGCATCGCCCCGGGATTGCGCATGGGCTTTGTCCTGGCCCCGATGTCGCTGGTGCAGGACATCGCAGCCATGCAACGTATCGACTGCTGGAGCACATCGCCACTCAGTGCACTGATCGCCACTCGGCTGATCGAGGACGGGCATGCTGAGCAACTGGTTTGCGAACAGCGCGAAGAGTTGCGACTGCGCCAGGCGCTGCTCGCCACGCACTTCGAAGGCCTGGAATTCCAGCACAGCGCCACCGGCACCCACGCCTGGCTAGTGCTGCCGGAACCCTGGACCGGCTCGCGATTCGCCCGCCTGTGCCAGGACCGTGGGGTGGTGGTGCTGGCCGGCGGCGCCTTCACTTTGCGTCCGGAACTTTCACCGCAAGCGGTGCGCATCAATATCTCTGCAGCCCTCTCACGGGAGCAGTTGACCAAAGCCTTGACTGTCATCAGCCAACTGGCGCGTCAGGGCCACCTTCACATGCACAACCGGATCTGAGGACATGACACAACCCGTTCATTGCGAAATCGCCGTTGTCGGTGCCGGCGTCGTCGGGGTTGCCACGGCACTCTGGCTGCGACGCCAGGGTTATCAGGTTGCCTTGCTGGAGCGCGATGCGGTTGCCAGCGGCGCGTCCTACGGCAATGCCGGCACCCTGGCACCGTATGGTGTGATGCCGATTGCCCAGCCGTCGCTGCTGAAGGCAATTCCATCGTTGCTGTTCTCGAAGGAATCCCCCTTCGTCATCAACTGGGCACGCTTGCCACAGTTGATGCCATGGCTGCTGCGCTTTCTCAATGAGTGTCGTACCTCGCGCTGCGAAACCAACACCCAGGCACTGAGCAACATTCTCCAGCACACCTATAGCGGCTATGCGCCGCTGCTGGCAGACGCACCGCTGGCCGATCAGCATTTGCGTCACAATGGCTGCATCTATGCCTACGGCACCGAGCAAGGCTTGGCCGGCGCGCAAGCGGCCATCGAACTACGCCGCTCTCTGGGCATTGCACAGCAAGTGTTGAACGCAGCGGACATCGAACAACTGGAACCTGCGATGGCAGGCAAAGCGATCGGAGGCATTCTGTTTCCCGAGTCCTCGCACATGGATGACCCTCGAGCCTTCATCGAAGCGCTGGCCGCGCCACTGGTCGCCGCAGGCGCGCTACACCAGGCAACGATCACAACGGTGCAACGCAAGAGTGACGGCCTGTACCTGGGCAGTTCCGAAGGGAAAAGTTGGCGAGCCGACCGCGTCGTGCTGTGTGGCGGCGCCTGGTCAGCGGCGTTGGCACGCCAGGTGGGCGATCACATTCCGCTGGATACCGAACGCGGCTATCACATCGAATTCGATCTGCAAGACACCCTGCTCAACCGCCCTGTTTGCCCGGTGGAAAGCGCGTTTTACATGACACCCATGGCAGGTCGGCTGAGGGTTGCGGGCACAGTGGAACTTGGCTCGATCAACGACCCGGCGAATCCAAAACGCTTCGACTACCTGGAGCGACACGTACGCCGTGTCATGGGCCTGACCCAACCGGTCGCTCGCAGGTGGCTGGGGTTCCGACCTTCCCTCCCCGACTCGTTGCCAGTCATCGGCCCATCACCGAACGAACCGCGCTTGATCTACGCCTTCGGTCACCAGCACCTGGGCCTGACCCTGGCCGGAGCCACTGGCCAACTGGTCGCCGACTGCATCGCCGGCAAGACGCCACCATGGCTGGACAGTTTTTCCGTTCAACGCTTCTGAGCAACACTTTTCGACAGGAGAACCAAGGATGCAAACCATCGAGCGCAAACAGACCAGCCAACGCATGAGCCAAATCGTCATCCACGGCAATACCGTGTATCTGGCTGGGCAAGTCGGCGAACCCCATCACGACGTTGCCGGCCAGACCCGTGATGCGCTGGCGCGAGTAGATGCACTGCTCGAGCAGGCTGGGTCGTCGAGGCAACAACTGTTGCAGACCACCATCTGGCTTGCCGACATGGCGGATTTCGCGGCGATGAACACCGTGTGGGACGCTTGGGTCCCGGCCGGGCATGCCCCGGCCCGTGCGTGCGGCGAGGTAAAACTGGCTGATCCTAGCCTGCTGGTCGAAGTGATTGTCTGCGCGGCCAAGGGCTGAAATTCAACTCAAAGCGCATCGACGGGGAACTCTCGGCGGCCGTCGTGCATCCTAAATGGTGAGGTATTTCCTTTTTATGCAGGCTTTGAGGACTCCGTCATGCGCCGTCTGATTATCATTTCTTCCCTTGTACTGTGCTTACCGTTCGGCTCTGCCATGGCCAAAGTGGATGCAGGTGATGTTGCCACTTCGGCCGGTGTTTCCGCTTCGCTGTACTCGACGTTCAAGGATGACAAAATGATGATTCCCGCCCGTGACGACGCGTCCAGCTTCGTCGCCAGTGGCGGTGCGATTCGTGGCGTTTATCTGGAGCAGGTGTTGCAGCGGATCCGCCAGGAAAACCCCGGTCTCAATGCCAGCGATGAAGACTTGGCGCGAGCCATTCTTGTCCAGCAAGGCGTTGCTGCCGATCACTGAAGACGACCAACCTCAGCGGTGGGGCTCGTGACACCCGGATTGCGTTTCCAGCCCTGCCTTGCTGTCGGTTGACCGCCACCTGCTCCACTTGAACGGGCAGTGATCAGCGATAGCGCGGCGCCGATTCTGAATTTCCGAACAGCCCGCTCAACACCTGGCGTTGAGTTTCATGACGGTCCCACTGCGCCCCGTCGTGCAGGCCCGGGATGGTCACCACTTCTCCATTCGCCAACCCAACCAGTGCTGCATCAACCATGTCCTCGGCAGACATGACGATTTCCTGCGGCAGGTTTTCCACCGGGTTGCCCGCTTCACTCCAGAACTCGGTTGCGGTGGCGCCCGGCAGCACGGCCTGGATGCGCACGCCTTTGTCGGCCAGTTCCCGATGCATCGACTGGCTCAAACCCAGCACAAACGCCTTGGTTCCACCGTAAACGCCATTGAGAATTTCCGGAGCGATGGCAACGATCGAAGAAATGTTGATCACGGTGCCGGTGCCGCGCGCGACGAAGCCAGGCACCACGGCATAAGCCAGGCGCATCAACGCGGTGACATTGAGGGAGATCATGTCTTCCATCTCATCCACCGGGCTGGCGAGCAGCGGCATGACCGCGCCGACGCCGGCATTGTTGACCAGCAAGGTGATGCTGGCATCGTTGCGCAGGATGTCTTCTACCCGTCGCACATCGGCCTTGTCCTTGAGGTCGGCGGCGACCACTTCCACGGTGCGACCGGTCTGGTCGCTCAAATGCCGGGCCAGGGCGTTGAGTTTGCCCTGGCTACGGGCCACCAGAATCAAGTCATAACCCTGGCGAGCGAGGCGGTCGGCGTACACAGCGCCAATGCCCGACGATGCACCGGTGATCAATGCAGTACCTTTGGATGAGAGCGCCATAATCGGTTTCCTTCACGGTTGGGCGAGACGTTCGCCGGTTGTGTACCGTTATAAATCCGCTCGCCGGTGTCGCAAATGACGTTTAAAGTACGTTTTTCGGACATCGCCGTTTGAGGGCAGATCAATGATTACCGTGGCGTTTGTGGTTTTCGACGGCTTCCAGTCCATGGCGCTGGCGGCGATGCCGGTGTTCGAATACGCCAACTTCAGCGCTGGCGAAACGCTGTACGACGTGCGTGTGCTGTCCGAAGGGGGTCGCTTGTTGCGGGCCTCCGGCGGCTTGTGTGTCGGCACCGAGGCATTCGATGAGCGTGTGTTCGATACGGTGATCGTGGTCGGAGGCGATGCGATTCTCGAACAGGCGCCCGAAGCGGTGCTCGATTACCTGCGGGCTGGCGTCAAGACCGCGCGACGCACGGCGTCGATCTGTTCCGGGGCTTTCGTCCTGGCCCAGGCCGGTTTGCTGGAGGGAAAGCGGGCAACCACTCATTGGGCCTATGCGCGACAACTGCAAGAGCGTTTTGCGGGGATCAACGTCGAGGCTGACCGGATCTACGTGATCGACGGTTCGATCTGGACTTCAGCCGGCATGACCGCCGGTATCGACCTGGCGCTGGCCATGGTCGAAAAAGATCACGGCGCCGACCTCGCCCGTTCAGTGGCGCAAAAACTGGTGATGTACCACCGTCGCGCGGGTGGCCAGTCGCAACATTCGGCGCTGCTGGAACTGGAGCCGAAATCCGATCGCATTCAGAGCGTGTTGACCTATGCCCGGGAACACCTCGACCAAGTGCTTTCGGTAGAGCAACTGGCGGAGGTGGCACGCCTGAGCCCACGGCAGTTCAGCCGGGCATTTCGCGCGGAAACCGGCCAGTCACCGGCCAAGGCCATCGAAAACCTGCGTCTGGAAACGGCACGGCAGATGCTCGAACGCGGGCGCCTGAGCCTTGACCAGATCGCCCTGGCAACCGGCTTCAGCGACCGCCGCCGCATGCGCGAGGCGTTCTTGCGAACATTCGGGCAGCCGCCGCAGGTGATACGGCGCAGCGCGCGATCCGAGATGTCAATGTAGGAGCGAACCGCCGACCGGCGTCAATCCTGGCGGCCGCCATCGCTGGCAAGCCAGCTCCCACAGGGGCTTTATGCCAAGCACAAAAACTGCGGAGACTTCAAATACTGTGGGAGCGTGGCTTGCCCGCGATGACGTCGGCACATTCACCATCCACGCTGCCTGACACACCACCATCGCTGGCAAGCCAGCTCCCACAGGGGTCTGATGTCGATTACAAAGGCTGTAAGCGAATCAAATTGTCGGCGCTTGCCTGCGCCACAACCAAATCATAATCAGCCAACGTCGCATGATCCGTTTCGATCGGCACGTCATGCGTCGCCGTCACAATCAACAAACCCGCCCCCGCCGCCTGCGCGGCGAGAATCCCCACCGTGGCATCTTCGAACACCAGGCATTGAGTGATGTCCACCCCCAGCCGTGTCGCCGCGAGTCGATAACCGCTCGGGTCGGGTTTGCCGAGGCTGACGTCTTCGGCGGTGATCATCACGTCCGGCTCGGGAATCCCTGCCGCTGCCATTCGCCGCAAGGCAAGCGTCCTCGGCGCCGAGGTGACGATGGCCCATTGATGAGCCGGCAGCGATTTGAGGAACGCCGCTGCGCCAGGCACCTCGGCAACCCCTTCGACATCGTCGATTTCCGCCTGGGTGATCCACGCCGCTTCAGCCTCGGCATCCACACCGGGCAATCCCAGACGTGTGATGGTGTCGATGGCTCGGGCACCGTGAATGGTCGGCAGGAAGGTTTCGACATCGACACCGTGGCGCAAGGCCCAAGTGGTCCAGACGCGTTCAGCGGCGGCAATCGAGGTGAGGATGGTGCCGTCCATGTCGAACAGGAAGGCACGGTAAGGGACGTTGAAAACAGACGTGGGCACGGGCAAAGGGTCCTTCCTATCTCAGCGGACATTTGCGCCAATTTACACGATCCCCACAGGAACTGGCGCAGGCTGCGATCTTTTGATCCTGAAAAAGCAGAATCAAAAGATCGCAGCCTGCCCCAGCCCCTACAAGGCAGGGCGTGATTTCAAGGCCCCTTGCACACAATCGAGCAGTTGCCCCAACGCCCAGGGTTTCTTGATGAATGTCACCTCATGCCGGACGCCCGAGCTTTCCGGGGTTTCGTAGCCGGACATGATCATGATCGGTTTGTCCGGCCAGCGATCGCCAAACTGATTGGCCAGGTCTGCACCATTGAGTTTGCCGGGCATGGTGATGTCCGTGAGCAACAACCTGACTTGCGCGGCATGCTGCTCCAGATACTCCGCAGCCGCATCGGCACTGATCTGCGGTTCCACCACAAAGCCTTCGTCCTGCAGAATTTCGCAGAGAAATTCCAGTATCAACGGGTCGTCCTCAACCACCAGGATCAACCCCTCAGGAAGATATCCGCCCGCTGTCGTTACTCGACTCATGACCTTGCTGCTCCCTGATTGCACCTATGATTTCGCGGGCTTGAATCCGCTACCTACAAGTAGGAGCAGCGGACTCGGCGGAAATTCATTTTTGATACAGTCAGGCGACGAATTCATGCTTCCTGCAGGCGCTGAGCCCGCTCGCGATGGCGCTGTGTCAGCCATTACAGGTTGACTGATACACCGCCATCGCGAGCAAGCTCAGCTCCTACAGGGGCACGGGATTTTTGGGATTACTGTGACATGGCGTCCTTTTTCATGGCGTCTTTGGACATGGCGTCTTTTTTCATGCCGTCCTTGCTCATGGAATCCCTGGACATCGTGTCTTTCTTCATCGCGTCCTTGGACATCGAATCTTTCTTCATCGCGTCTTTGGACATTGCATCCTTGGACATCGAATCCTTGCTCATGCTGTCTTTGCTCATGGTGTCAGCAGCAAAAACACTGGCGGCGCCGACGGCCAGGCACAAAGACAGAACAACGGTGGTCAGCTTTTTCATGATGAAACTCCTTGAAGCACAGGTTTGATGGGTAGGTTGCGGGGGTTCATCAGCTGCCACCGAACCAGTTGTAGCCCTGGTCTTCCCAGTAGCCGCCGCTGTAGGTGTTGCTGACGAAAATCGCCTGAATGTGTTTGGGGTTCTTGTAGCCAAGCTTGGTGGGCATGCGCAGCTTCATCGGGAAGCCGTATTCACGCGGCAGCACCGCGCCGTCGTACGTCAGCGCCAACAGGGTTTGCGCATGCAGTGCGGTGGCCATGTCGATGCTGGTGTAGTAGTCGTCGGCGCATTTGAAGCCGACGTATTTGGCGTCGGTGTCGGCGCCGATGCGCTTGAGGAAGTCGCTGAAGCGTACGCCACCCCAACGGCCGATCGCGCTCCAGCCTTCAACGCAGATGTGCCGGGTGATCTGCTCGGTCTGGGCCATGGCGCGCAGCTCTTCGAGGCGCCAGCTGCGCTTGTCGGCGACCCGTCCGGTGACTTCCAGACGATAGCTCTCCTCCTCCACCGTCGGTGCTTCGTCGATGCCGTAGAACGCATTGAACGGAAATGGCCGGGTGATCATCGACCCCGGATAGGTCGGGGCCATGGCGTTGGGATTGAACAGCCAGCCCTGCACCCGGTCGTTGAAGCGCGACATCGATGACAATGCGGTCTCGACGCTGTCGTTGTCGGTGATGTTGCAACCCGACAACATCGCCACGCCACCAAGGGTCAGGCCACGCAAGAGGAACGAGCGACGCGAGCGGTCTTCGATCTGTGGCGCGAGGATCTTGCGGGCATCCGTGAGGATCGAAGCCTCATCCAGCCCGGGGACCTGAATACGCTTTTTCATACGTGCTCCTTGCGGCCAACGATCATGGCCAACAGCGTTTTAGGTACCAGCGCGACCATCACCAGATGCACCGCAACGAATGCCACTAACAGCGCCATGGCAAAGAAGTGCACACGGCGCGCCCCTTCGTAACCCCACAGCAATTCACGCAGCAGCGGGAACTGCACCGACTTCCACAACACCAGCCCGGAGAGCACCAGCAGGGTGATGTCGATAATCACGAACAAATACGCAAACCGTTGCACCTGGTTGTAATGACTGAGGTCGGCATGCCCGAGTTTTCCGCGCAGTGCCGCCGACAAGTCGCGCAGCACACCATTGGGCGAAACCGGGAAAAAGCGCCGTTTCAAGCGACCACTGAAGACATTGATGAGCAGGTAGACGAGGCCGTTGATCGCCAGGAACCACATCGCCGCGAAGTGCCACTGAAGCGCCCCACCGAGCCAGCCGCCGAGGGTGATCGACGTGGGAAAACTGAAATCGTAGAGCGGCGAGGCGTTGTAGATGCGCCAACCACTGGTGACCATCACCAACACCGCCAGGGCGTTGAGCCAATGGGTCATGCGCAGCCAGCGTGGATGACTGGCCTTGGGTGAGGCAGATGACTGCGACACGTCCGGCTCCGATGTGGTTGTTCGTTGGAGCCGAGTATGGGAGCCGGAAGATCGCCAAATCCTCACGCAAAGTTAAATTTAATGTGATAACTGCTCACTCACAGCCACCCAAAACCCTGTAGGAGCGAGCCTGCTCGCGATGGCATCAAGTCAGCCGACATTGATGTTGAATCTGAAACCGTTATCGCGAGCAGGCTCGCTCCTACAGGGGGCGGTGGTAGCCCGCCGAACGCGCAACTATGGTTAAATGCCGCCCCCCGCAACTTGCCGACCCAGACCCATGAACGCAGACGCCCTCTCCATCCTCCACGACCACTTGCTGACGGCACTGGCCACGCCTCCCGCCGAAACCCGGCGGCTGTTCCACGGCCGTGGCCGCTGCTGGCCGGGGCTGGAGCAGGTGACCGTGGACTGGCTGCAAGGCGTGGTGCTGGTGGCACTTTTCAAGGAGCCGGAAGCGGCGCAACTGGAGGACTTGAAGCAACGGCTGATGGCAATCACCCAATCACCGCAGTGGACACAATCCGGGGCGCACACGTTGTTGCTGCAGCACCGCTACCTGCTGCAAAGCACCACCGAATGGCTACTGGGCGATGCCATCGAAGAAATGACCATCACCGAAGGTGGCTTGAAGTACCGGGTGGACCTGGGCCGCAAGCAGAACACCGGGCTGTTCCTCGACATGCGCTATGGCCGTGATTGGGTACGGGCCAATGCCGGCGGCAAACGCATACTGAACCTGTTCGCCTACACCTGCGGCTTCTCGGTGGCGGCCATCGAAGGCGGTGCGACGCACGTGGTCAACCTCGACATGTCCAGCCCGGCGCTGAGCCGTGGCCGCGACAATCACCGGCTCAATGGCCATGACCTGAGCCAGGTGACGTTCCTCGGCCACGACCTGTTCAAGTCCTGGGGCAAGGTGATCGGCAAAGGCCCGTACGACCTGGTGATCATCGACCCGCCGTCGTTCCAGAAAGGCAGTTTCCTGCTGACCAAGGATTATCAGCGGGTGCTGCGCCGATTGCCGGAACTGCTGACTGAAAACGGCACGGTGCTGGCCTGCATGAACGACCCGGCATTCGGTGCCGATTTCCTCATCGACGGCGTGACGCGCGAGGCGCCGAGCCTGCGCTTTGAACAACGCCTGGAGAACCCTCCGGAGTTTCCCGATGCGGATGTTGAGGCAGGTTTGAAGGCGTTGGTATTCCGAGTTTAAGACCGGGTTGGCCCTGTTTGTGGTTGCAGCACCAACGCAAACAACTCCCCATGCCCGTTCACATTGAGTTTGTGATAAAGGTTGCGCCGATGCACCTTCACTGTCTCGGGTGAAATGCCCATCTGCTGGGCGATGGCCTTGCTGGAGAAGCCCTGGAGGATCAGCCGCGCGGTTTCGATCTCGCGCACTGACAGGCGCGCATCGAAGCGATCGAGCAGCGTTGCCAGATCTCCGGCCACGGCCTCGGCGACTGGTCCTTCCGGCGGCAGCAATCGCAGGTGTCGGCGCATGGCGGCCAGCACCCAGTCGCGCACGCACAACAGACGGCCCTGCTCTTCGAGGCTGAAGCGTGTCGAGCGCCCGAGAGAAAGGCCCAGCACCGCGCCATCGACGTTGACCATGAACTGCAACTCGTCGCCGCCAACCACCGAGCGGAAGTAGCTCAAGTAATACTCGCTGTGCTGGAACTGGTCCGGGGCCACCGATTCGAGGCTGTGCAAGCCGTCGGAAATGCCGGCACAGGCCGCTTGATAGAACGGGTCGAGCAAGTACATGCCGGCGCTGTAATCTGCCAGGTCTTCGTGCTCCTCGCCGCTGCCTTTGGCGTCGAAATCAATGAGCAGGCGCGGTACCCGACCCGGCCTCATCACCGCGACCAGGGCGTTGTCCAGCGGCACCAGCAGGCGCAGGGTGTCGACCAGCGCACGCCAGAACCCTTCCTCGCCCAACGTGGCAAACACGCGCGCCAGCCCTTGGTGCAGCGGCAACTCTTTCAACAACGCGTCCACGCCCTACCCCTTTCGAGTAACCCATGATGGGAATGGGTAACGGCCAGCCCCGTCGATACCCTGCAAGCTCCTGAACATCACCGGCCGCAGCAGGCCAGGAGTGCCGCATCATGAGTGGTCATCGCTCGTATTTCAATCTGGGGTTTGGCGCCTGTCTGGCGGTTTCGCTGTCGGCGGTGGCGGCCGAGGTCCCAACCGTTCACGTCTACAACTGGTATGACTACATCGGCCCGAACACCCTGCATGACTTCAAGCGTGACACCGGTATCCAGCCCGTCTACGACACCTTCGACAGCGCCGAAGTGCTCGAAGGCAAACTGTTGACCAGCCGCAGTGGCTACGACGTGGTGGTGGCCAGCAACTTCAGCCTGCCGACGCTGATCAAGGCCGGCGCCCTGGCGCCGCTGCCCCGCGCTGATATGCCTGATTTCAAGAACATGGACAGCGACCTGCTGGCGAAACTGGCCCACAACGATCCGGGTAACCAGTACGCCGTGCCGTATCTGTGGGGCACCAACGGCATCGGCTACAACATCGACAAAGTGCGGGCGGTACTTGGCGACAAAGCGCCGGTGGATTCCTGGGACCTGGTGTTCAAGGAAGAAAACCTGGCCAAACTCGGCGAATGCGGCGTGGCGATGCTCGACTCGCCGTCGGAAATGCTCCCGGTCGCCCTGCACTACCTTGGCCTGCCGCCCAACAGCACCAACCCCGAGGATTACAAGAAGGCCGAAGCGTTGCTACTCAAACTGCGCCCGCATATCGCCTACTTCAATTCGTCGAAATTCATCAGTGATCTGTCCAACGGCAATATCTGTGTGGCGGTCGGTTGGTCCGGCGCGATGCTGGAAGCCAAGGCGACCGCCGAGCAAGCCGGCAACGGCGTGAAGATCGCCTACAGCTTGCCCAAGGAAGGCGCGCCGGTGTGGTTCGACACGCTGGTGTTGCTCAAGGACGCGCCGCATCCCCAACAAGGGTTGGCTTTCATCGATTACCTGATGCGCGCCGAGGTCATCGCCCCGGTCAGCAATCACCTCAACTACCCCAATGGCAACCGCAATGCCACGGCGCTGGTGGCTGAGGCGACCCGCAACAACCCTGCGGTCTACCCGTCAGCCGCAGCCCTGGCCACTTTGTTCACTCTGCAACCTTTGCCGCCGGCTACCGAACGGGTACGGACGCGGATCTGGAGCAAGGTCAAGAACGGTCAATAACCCACGCCCCACCTTTCCACCCGCGACTTCTGAAGATGAGAAAACCGATGAAACCACGTGCCCGCGACCTGAACATTCGATTCGGCCAACTGCAACCCGGCCCGCTCAACGCCATTACCGACGTGCCCGGTGTACGGGTCGGCCACAGCAATGTGCGAGGACGCACCGCCAAGGGTCGCGACATCCTCACCGGGGTAACCGTGATTGAACCGCGTGCCGGTTCCACCAGCCAGCAACCGTGTTTCGCCGGGGTCCATGTGCTCAATGGCAATGGCGACGCCACGGGGCTTGAATGGATCCGCGAGGCCGGTTTGCTGACCAGCCCGATCGCCTTCACCAACACCCATAGCCTGGGCGTCGTGCGCGATGCGCTGATCGCCGTGGACCGTGAGCAGCAACCAGACGACGGCAGGCTCTACTGGAACATGCCGGTGGTGCTGGAAACCTATGACGGTTTGCTCAACGACATCAACGGCTTTCACGTGAAACCCGAGCACGTCGCCGAAGCCGTGCGCAGTGCCAAGAGCGGCCCTGTGACAGAAGGCAATGTCGGCGGTGGCAGCGGCATGATCTGCCACGAATTCAAGGGGGGCATCGGCACCGCCTCGCGGCGCTTGAGCGATGCCCAGGGTGGCTGGACGGTGGGTGCCATCGTGCAGGCCAACCACGGCATCCGGCAGGAATTGCGCGTCGATGGCTACCCGGTCGGGCGCTACATGGATCAGGTCGACTCGCCGTTTCTCAAGGCCGCGTTGCCGCATCCGGGCATGGGTTCCATCGTCGTCTGCCTGGCCACCGATGCGCCGTTGCTGCCGCACCAGTGCACTCGGCTGGCGCAGCGTGCCAGCCTCGGCCTTGCCCGCACCGGCGGCGGCAATGAAGACCACAGTGGCGACATCTTCATCGCCTTCGCCACCGGCAACCAGCACGTGCCCCCGGCGGCGTACGAGCGTAAAAAAGCCGCCACCACTGATGGTCTGTGCATGGTCAACAACGACCACATCAGCGAGCTGTTCCTGGCCGCGACCGAAGCCGTGGAAGAAGCCATCATCAATGCCGTACTGGCCGCCGAAACCGCCGAAGGCAATGGTCACGCGGTGCCGGGGCTGGATGCCGAAACGTTGCTGCAAGCACTGCGTCGGGCCGGGTGGCCGGGGGACGCGACTAGTGGTACTTGAGTGAAACACTTGGTCTTTCTAGGATGAAGTTACGCAGCCGCTTGTTTGCTCAACAAGCCGTTGCGTAAGCGGTGAGTGCACTGAACCCCTACAAGCTCACTGCTTGCTTCATGCGCATCTTGAGCCTCAATGGCTCTACTTCCTCCCCATCAAAGAGCTTTGAGGCTCTTTTTTTACCTCCACAATCACCACTTTACCCTGTGGGAGCTGGCTTGCCAGCGATGGCGGTGGGTCAGTCAATCAATGTGTCGGCCGATACTCAGTCATCGCTGGCAAGCCAGCTCCCACAGAGTGCTGTGTCATGCCTGGAGAGCTCGATCAGACCAGGCGCAGTCGTGGACCGCTGGTCGGCACTGCGTCGTCGCCCAACCGCTCACGCACGAACGCATGGGCCTTGAACGTCAACTGATCGAGGTGCCGGTCGCGCTGTTTTTCCGCATCGACCATCGCCCGCTTGCCGTGTTTTTGCAGCAAATACGTATGAATCTGCCGCACCTCCAGCGAGCTGTAGATCGGTGCCACATCCAGCAGCGCCATCAAGCCGTCGCTGCCATGGTCACGGGTGTTCATCAGTACCTGGGTCGCGCGCACGCCTATCACCTGAAAACCCATCGCTTCGAAGTACGGCACCTTGGCCACCGCGCAGGTCAGTTCGGCGTGCGGATAACGGCCGACCATTTCCCGCAGCATCCGGCGCGCAATGCCCTGGCGCCGATGTTCGGCCTGGACCGCCATGTACGCCACGCCGCAGGCGTCGGGATCATCCTTGACCGGCAAGTACAGCAAGAAGCCGATGATCTGGTCCGGATCGTCAGGATCGGTGGCGACGATCAACTCCACATCAATGCCCTTCGCGCCGTTCAACGCTTCCAGATAAAGGTGCACCTCGTAGCCAATCGCGTACTGATAGATGTTGTACAGCAGGTTGCTCGGCGGTATCGCGACCATGCTGATGTCGGTCAGGTTGTCGACCACCATCTGCAGGATCTGGCTGTTGATGTGCTCGGGGCACGACGTTTTGAAGTGCGTGATCTGGGGCATTGCGGGGGGTGGCTCCGGGGCGGTGTGCAGCGTTCGATGCGGGCGGACATCTTAACCCGTTCCGCGCCATTTCTGGATTCATGAACTAAGCGCATGAGTCTATAGCCGAAAACCGCATAAACCTTTTCCTGAATCCGATGGTCACTCTTGTTGATGTGAACTGCAAAAGTACCGCAGTGCACTGCACTCGCAAATTACGCAAAGGAATAGACCTGATGACGATTTCCCGACGTACATTTCTGATTGTGGGTGCAGTGACGGCGGCGAGCGTGGCACTGCCGCCGTTCATTTCTGCGCAGGCATCCGCCGCCAATGCCGCGCGGCCGGTCAAAGCCTCCGTGAAGTTCTGGGTCAATGACCAACAACGCAACCTCGACCTGGACACCCGTACGACCCTGCTCGATGCCCTGCGGGAAAACCTGCATCTGACCGGCACCAAAAAAGGCTGCGACCATGGCCAATGTGGCGCCTGCACGGTGATCGCCGATGGCCGGCGGATCAATTCGTGCCTGACATTGGCGGTCATGCACGAAGGCTCGAAGATCACCACCATCGAAGGCCTCGGCACGCCGCAAAAGCTGCACCCCATGCAAGCCGCGTTCATCAAGCACGACGGCTACCAATGCGGATACTGCACGCCGGGCCAAATCTGTTCCGCCGTCGCGGTGCTGGGAGAGATTCGTGACGGCATTCCCAGTCACGCCAGCCCCAGCCTCACCAAACCACCCCAGCTGATCGCCAGTGAAATCCAGGAACGCATGAGCGGCAACATCTGTCGTTGCGGGGCGTACTCCAACATCATCGAGGCGATCACGGAAGTCGCGGAGGCCAGCGCATGAGACCCTTTACCTACTTGCGCGCCAAATCCCCGGCTCAAGCGGCATTGCTGGCAGCCCAGGTCAGTAACGCGCGGTTCATCGCCGGTGGCACCAATCTGCTGGATCTGATGAAACTGGACATCGAAACCCCCACGCATCTGATCGATGTCAACGATGTCGGCCTCGACCGCATCGAAGTCACGGCAGAGGGTGGCTTGCGCATCGGAGCACTGGTGAGGAACACCGATCTCGCCGCCCATCCGCGGGTGCGCGAAGATTACGGCTTGCTTGCCCGCGCCCTGCTCGCCGGCGCCTCGGGGCAACTGCGCAATGTCGCCACCACTGGCGGCAACCTGTTGCAACGCACACGCTGTCCGTACTTCTACGACACGCATCAGGCCTGCAACAAGCGCCAGCCCGGCAGCGGCTGCTCGGCCATCGACGGCTTCAGCCGGCAACTGGGCATCATTGGAGTCAGCAAGGCCTGCATCGCCACCCATCCCAGCGACATGGCCGTGGCCATGCGCGCGCTCGATGCCGAGGTCGAGACGGTGAGACCCGACGGCACTATCCGCGTCATTCCCCTGGCCGATTTGCATCGATTGCCCGGCACCACACCGAACATCGAAACCACGCTGATGGCCAATGAATTGATCACCGCTGTCACCCTGCCAGCGCCGATCGGCGGTACCCACATTTATCACAAGGTTAGGGACCGGTCGTCCTACGCGTTTGCGCTCGTTTCTGTTGGCGCGATCATCCAGAGCAACGGCAGCGGACGCGTCGCCCTGGGTGGCGTGGCGCACAAGCCTTGGCGTGTCGAGAGCGCGGAGTCGGTCATGCCCCAAGGCGCGAAAGCATTCACCGAAAAGCTGCTCGCCGGCGCCACACCCACCCACGAAAACGCCTTCAAGCTGACCCTGGTCGAGCGCACGCTCGCTGCGGTGATGGCCCAAGCGAAGGAGCACGCATGAAATTCGACACGCCCGCCACCAGCAACCCGATCGACCAGATGAAAGTCATCGGCAAAGCCACTACGCGCATCGAAGGCCCACTGAAAACCACCGGCCAGGCACCCTACGCCTATGAGCATCACACCGCCGTGCCGAATCAGGCGTATGGCGTGGTGGTCGGTTCGGCCATCGCCAAGGGCCGTATTGCCTCGATGGACCTCGAGGTTGCCCAAGCGGCGCCGGGGGTGTTGGCCATTGTCACGGCGGCCAACGCCGGCAAGCTCGGCAAAGGCAAATACAACACTGCCAAATTACTCGGCGGGCCTGAAATCGAGCACTACCACCAGGCCGTCGCGTTGGTCGTAGCGCAGACCTTTGAACAGGCCCGGGCTGCAGCTGAACTGGTCAAGGTCAACTATGTACGAGCCAAGGGCGTGTTCGATCTTGCGGCAACCCGCGATTCGGCCAAACAGACCAAGGAAATGCCCGATACCGTGCATGGCGATTTCGAGGGGGCTTTCGCCGCCGCGCCGGTGCAACTGGACGCCACTTACACCACCCCCGATCAGGCCCACGCCATGATGGAACCTTTCGCCTCGATGGCTGCGTGGGACGGCGACAAACTGACCGTGTGGACCTCCAATCAGATGATTGACTGGTCCGTGACCGATCTGGCCACCACCCTCGGCATACCGAAAAAAAATGTACGGTTGATCTCGCCGTACATCGGCGGCGGTTTCGGCGGCAAGCTGTTTATCCGCTCGGACGCGGTGTTGGCGGCGCTCGGTGCGCGACTGGCCGGCCGGCCGGTGAAAGTCGCGCTCGCGCGGCCACTGATGTTCAACAATTCCACACACCGCCCCGCCACCATTCAGCGCATCCGCATTGGCGCCACGGCTGACGGCAAGATCACCGCCATGGCCCACGAAGGCTGGTCCGGTGACCTGCCGGGTGGCAAGGTCGAGCGCGCTTCGCAGCCGAGTCAATTGCTGTATGCCGGGGAAAACCGCCGGGTGTCCATGCGTTTGTCGACCCTCAACCTGCCGGAGGGCAACGCCATGCGCGCACCCGGCGAAGCGCCGGGAATGATGGCGCTGGAAATCGCCATGGACGAAATGGCGGAAAAGCTCAAGATCGACCCGGTCGAGTTTCGCATATTCAATGATACCCAGGTCGACCCGGTGAACACGCAACGGTCCTTCTCGCAGCGCCGCTTGATCGAATGCCTGCGTACGGGGACCGAGCGTTTCGGCTGGAGCAGTCGTCAGGCGCAGCCGGGCGCGCAACGCGAGGGCCGTTGGTTGATCGGCCAGGGCATGGCCGTCGCCTTTCGCAACAACCTGCTGGTGAAGTCCGGAGCCCGGGTTCGCCTGAATGATCAAGGCATCGTCACCGTCGAAACCGACATGACCGATATCGGCACCGGCAGCTACACGATCATTGCCCAGACCGCGGCAGAAATGATGGGCGTGAGCCTCGACAAAGTGCTGGTGCACCTCGGCGATTCGAGCTTTCCGGTGTCGGCCGGGTCCGGTGGTCAGTTCGGTGGCAACTGTTCGACGTCAGGGGTCTATGCGGCGTGCGTAAAACTTCGCGCAGCCGCTGCGCAACGCCTGGGCATGAAACCGGACGAGGCGACATTCGCCGATGGCGAAGTCAGTACCGGCGATAGACGTGTGCCGCTTCAAGAGGCCGCGCGAGGCGGAGAACTGGTGGCCGAGGATTCGATCGAGTTTGCCGAGCTGAGTAAAATATTCCAGCAGTCGACGTTCGGCGCGCACTTCGTTGAGGTCGCCGTCGACAGTGCCACCGGCGAAACCCGCGTGCGGAGAATGCTCGCGGTCTGTGCTGCCGGGCGCATCCTCAACCCGACTTCGGCACGCAGCCAGGTGATCGGTGCGATGACCATGGGCGTCGGTGCGGCATTGATGGAAGAACTGGCGGTCGACAAGCGCCTGGGCTTTTTCGTCAACCATGACCTGGCCGGATACGAAGTGCCGGTGCACGCCGACATCCCGCATCAGGAAGTGATTTTCCTCGAGGAGGACGATCCGGTTTCATCGCCGATGAAAGCCAAGGGCGTGGGTGAACTGGGCATCTGCGGAGTCAGCGCAGCCATCGCCAATGCGGTGTACAACGCGACGGGGATTCGCGTCCGGGACTACCCGATCACCCTCGACAAGATGCTCGACAAACTGCCGCCGATGATTTGAGCGCTGCATTTTTACAATAACGCAGCGGTCACCTTTCCTGTAGGAGCCGGCTTGCTGGCGATAGCGGCTTGACATTCAACATCTGTGTTGACTGATACACCGCCATCGCCAGCAAGCCGGCTCCTACACTCCCACAGTCAGTTGCAGCGAAGAACATTAGAAGTCGTAAGTCATCTCCGCCGACGCCACCCGCTCCTGCCCGTAATAGCAACCGAACGAGTAGTTGCAGTCCGACACGTACTCGCGGTCGAAGATGTTCTGCACGTTCAGGCGAGTTTGCAAACCACGCAGGCTTGGGTCGAGTTTGCCCATGTCATAGCTGACGGTAGCGTCATAGACGACCCAGGACGGTACGTCGAACGAGTTGGCCGCATCCCCCGGCTTGCGTCCGGTGTAGCGCGCGCCGGCGCCAAAGGTCAGGCCATTGAGGGTGGCCTGGGTGAAGTGATAGTCGATCCACATCGACGCTGAAACCGGCGATTGGGCTTCGTTGCGGTGGCCTTCGTTGCCCCAGGTGTCCTTGGTGTAGAACGAGTCCATGTAGCTGGCGGCGGCCAGGATATCGACGTTGTCGATGCTGGATTTGACTTCCAGCTCGACGCCGCGCGAACGCATCTCTCCGCCCTGGGACATGTACTCCGGATAGTCGTCATCGCCGGTCAGCACGTTCTTCTGTTTGATCTCATACACCGATGCGGTGATCAGGGTCTGCTCGAACGGCTGGTACTTCACACCCACTTCGTATTGCTGACCCTCGGTCGGCTCAAAGGCCTTGCCGCCACGCTCAGGCGCCCCGGTGCCGATTGTCGGCAGGAACGACTCGGAATAGCTGACATAGGGCGCCAGGCCGAAATCAGTGACATAGGTCAGGCCGACACGCCCGGTGAACTTGTTGTCGCGTTTGGATTCACGGGTCGACGCCAGCAAATCCTTGTTGTCGATTTCCGCCCAGTCCTGGCGGCCACCGATGGTCAGGATCCACTGGTCCAGTTTGATCTGGTCCTGCAGATACACACCCGTCTGGCGCAAGGTGTTGTCCCATTGGGTGGTGAGCGTTGGCGTCACGCTGCTGGTGTCGTAGTTGTTCTTGCCATACAGGTTGACCGGCAACACGTTGTTGGCGTTGTAGCCGTCGTACTTGCGGGTGAAATGCCGATAGTCCACCCCCGCCAGCGTAGTGTGCTCCAGGGCACCGGTGTTGAATGTGTATTCGAGGTTGTTATCGACGGTCCAGGCGATGTTGTGCTGGTGCCAGTCGACCTTGGCGCGGTTGGCCCGGGTGTAATCGGTCACGCCGGCATCAGTGACGAAACTGCGCAAGTAAAAGCCCTTGTAGCGGTCGCGCACGTCGGTGTAACGCGCCGTGGAGCGGTATTTCAGGTCTTCGCTGAAGTTGTGGCTGAAGTCATATCCGAAGATGTACTGGTCACGTTTGTAATCGTTGAAGTCAGTGTCACCGGAGAAAAAGTCGCGATTGATTTTCTCGCCGTCAGGGCCGCGGTTGAGCGAACCGATCCGTGGCAGCGACTGATAATCGGGCACGCCGTCATCGCGCTGGACCTGCGCCAGCACCGTCAGGAAGGTGTCCTCGGTCGGCGCCCAGGTCAGGCTCGGCGCCAGCAGCATACGTTCACTGCTGTTGTGCTCGACTTGTTCGCCACCCTTGTTGGCGACGCCAATCAGGCGATAGGTGAACTGCTTCTGCTCGTCGATCGGGCCGCTGGTGTCGAAGGCACCGTTGACCCGGTCGTAACTGCCCGCCCCCAGTTTGACCTGGCTGCGCTGCTCGGTGGTCGGACGCTTGGAGACCATGTTGATCAGCCCGCCGGGCTGGTTCTGCCCATAGAGTACCGACGACGGCCCCTTGAGCACTTCGATGCGCTCCAGGGTATAGGGATCGATTTGCGGCGCGCCGCCGAGGCTGCCGGCGTAAGGGATGTATGCGCCATCGAAGTACAGCGGCGTCGGTGCGAAACCCCGGCTGGTGATTTCATCGGCAATCGAGTTGCGGTCGGTGTAACCGCCCGTGTTCACTCCCGGCGTGTATCGCAAGGCCTGGGTCAGGTTGCGGGCGCCCTGGGCTTCGACCTGGTCGGCGGTGACCACGTTGATGGTCTGCGGGATTTCCAGAATCGGCGTGTCCGTCTTGGTGCCCGTGGCACTGCGGGTCGCGACGAAGCCGTCCACCGGGCCGTAAGCGGACTCCACCACAGCGCCGGAAATGCTGGTGGCCCCCAGTTGCAGCGCCGCGCCATCACCCACCACCGGCAGCAGCGAATAGCTGCCGTTGTCGTGACGCACGGCCTGCAACTTGCTCCCGGCGAGCAACTGACGCAGCCCCGCCTCCACCGAATAACGCCCTTGCAGCCCCGCGGTGCTCTGACCATTGGCAGAAGCCGGCTCGAACGACACGGTCACCCCGGCGATGCCGGCAAACTGGGTCAATGCCGCGCCCAGCGGACCTGGCGGGATATCGAATTCGGCTTCAGTGCTGGTTTGCGCCCACGCTGGTTGTGCCACGATCGCCATGCCCAACGGGACGACCAGCGCCATACCGAGCAATGCGGCATGCACGGCGCGACTCAAGGGTCTGACAGTTGGCTCAATTGCAGAAATGCTCAATAGGGAATTGCGAGGGGTCATGCAGTTTCCTTTCGCCCGTGTGGCAGTCAATGGCAGCGTCTAAATGCGCCTCTAACTACCAAGTCGAACGAGAATCAAAATCAATAACCCCTCCGGCAAGTTTTTTTCGGTTAATCACTCAGACCGGCTCCACACTGGCCCAGTAACGGCTGAACCGGCGAATGCGCACGGGCAAGGTCGACGTCAGGTTGTCCAGAATGGTATCGGTACTGGTCAGATGAAAAGCGCCAGAGATACGCAGTGCCGCCACCGCCGGATCACATCCCAAGTGGCCCGGACGATAGCGCTGCAGTTCGCGGACGAAGTCTTCCAGGCGCCAGTCATTGACGACCAGCATGTCGCGGGTCCAGGCATCGGATTGCGCGCTAGCTCGCTGCACGGCGTCGACGGCATCGCGGCGAAAGCTCACCTGCTGACCGGCGTCGACGCGTACCGCCGGGCCGGACAAAACCGCGCTGCGCACTTCGACCGCATGTTCCTGCACACTGACCAGTGTTTGCGCTGTGTCATGCCGCACGACAAAACGGGTGCCCAGTGCGCGGATGCTGCCTTCGGCGGTATGAACCACAAAAGGCCGCGCCGATGCGTCACGCGCTGTCTCGATCTGGATTTCGCCTTGCAGCAAACGGACTTCACGCAAGTGGGCGCTGTAGCGGATGTCCACGGCCGTCGCCGTGTTGAGTTGCAGCTGGCTGCCATCGTCCAGTCGCACCCGACGACGTTCACCGGTACCGGTGCGCTGGTCGGCCATCAAGGTTGGCAGCGGCGTGGTATTCCAGGCCAGTGTCCCGGCGGCGCCCGCCATCAACAGAATCGACAACACCTTGAGCACGTCCCGGCGTTTGGCCCGGGCGCTGGCCAGGGTCGGGCGAGCGACGGCGGGAGATAGCTGCCCAAGCTTGTCCTGCAAACGTGCGAGGCGCTCCCACGCCTGCACATGACGAGGATCACGCTCGAGCCAGCGCCGATGCGCTTCGCGCAAGCCATCGTCCGGCCCCTCGCCGCGCAAGTCGACATACCAGCGCGCAGCGGCTTCGAGGGTGGCGAAATCCAGCGGTTGTGCACGGGCCACGGTTCAGTCCTCGATCAGCAACAGGCAATGCGTCAGGGCGCGGACTGCGTGTTTCTTCACCGTGGTCACCGAGACATTAAGACGTCGACCGATCTCGACATAGCTCAGGCCATCGAGCTGGGCCAGCAGGAAAATCTCTCGAGTGCGCTCACCCAGACCGTCGAGCAAACGGTCGATTTCCATCAGGGTTTCGATGATCAGCGAACGGGTTTCCGGGGAAACCGCCACCGGCTCCGGGATGTTGGCCAGGGTTTCAAGATATGCCTGCTCCAGCGCCCGGCGACGGAACATGTCGATCATCAGGCTACGGGCGATGGTGCTCAGGTAGGCGCGCGGCTCGCGTAGCTCCTGGGTCTTGCGTTGGGTGAGCACACGAATGAAGGTGTCCTGGGCCAGATCTGCCGCGCTGTGGTTGCAGCCGAGCCGCTTGCGCAACCAGCCACACAACCAACTGTGGTGATCCTCATAAAGCGTATGCACGGCGTGTTGCAGCGAGTGGTCGGCGGAGGACATGAAAAAGGCCCGATACAGATTTATTTGATAATGACTCTCATTTTCTTCCAGGCCGACACGCTTTGGCAAGACCTCCCACGTTTGGTGAAACTCACCCCACTTCAGCGCTCGGGGGCAACTATCCGGAAACGAATGTAAATGTCATTGGAAACAACGCTGTCTGCCCATTCACCCGCACCGATCTTGAAGTCACTGCGTTTGAGCGTTAACTCGCCATCAAAAATGCCAACGGCACTTCCCGCTTTCAGCAGCACCGGCACTTCCACCTCCCGAGTGAGCCCCCGGAGAGTAAGTCTGCCGGTGATCAAATAACGGTTGCTGCCGAGGTCTTTGACCCGAGTCGACTCAAAGATTGCCTTCGGATAAGTCGCCGTGTCGAACCAGGCAGGCTTTGGAAGTTCAGTCCTGGCATCACTGTCATCCACTTCAATACTGTCGAGGTCAATGGTCAACTTCGCATGTGCATCCTGGGGATGAGTTGTATCGAAATCGAGGACCCCAACGAACTTGCTGAAGGTGCCATACACCCGTGACCCCATTTGGTTGTAAGTGAAACTGAGGGTACTGGCCGTGGGATTCACGTCGGTGTATTCGACTGCATAGGCGCAAGGAAACGCACCGAACAAAAGCACGGAGGCCAATGCAATAAAACGTGATGCTCGAGAGTTCATGGGACTCTCCGGTGTGCGGGTAAGCTGACAGTAGGTGGACTAAAGCAAAGAACCACCGTTTATGCCACCGCAAAAAACTGGCTGCCTCATGGGCAGCCCGTTTCAATGTGTCAGTTAAACGTTTACCACTGATAAGTCGCGCTCGCCTGCACTGTGCGTTGCGCCCCATACCAGCACCAGGAGTAGGAATAGCAGGACGCCACATACTCTTTGTTGGCAAGGTTACTGGCGTTCAAGGCCAGGCGCAGATTGTCCTTGAGGCTGTTGAGGGGCGGGATGTCGTAGTGCAACGAAGCATCGAACAGCGTGTAGCCCGGCACCTTCAAGGTGTTGGCCGTGTCACCCCAGGATGAACCGACGTAACGGGCACCGGCGCCGACGCCGAAACCTTTGGCGACGCCATCGTGGAAGGTGTAATCAGCCCAGGCCGAAGCCGTGTGACGCGGTACGCCATAGGTCGTGGTGCCTTTGGCGGGTACGGCCGGGCCGACGGCGATGTCGGTCAACGGTGCGTAGCTGACGGTACTGTTGGACTGGGTAATCCGGTTATCCAGATAGGCGTAGGCGGCCGTGATGTCCAGGTTGTCGTTGAGGCTGGCCTTGCCTTCGAGTTCGAAACCACGGGAGCGCACTTCACCGGTCTGTTCCTGACAGCGACCGGTACCGCAGATGTGGGTCGGGTCCGGGTCAAGTGTCGGCACGTTGCTCTGGCGCAGGTCGAAGACCGAAGCGGTGATGAAACTGTTGCTGCCCGGCGGCTGGTACTTGATGCCCACTTCGTACTGCTTGCCTTCGGTGGGTTCGAACACCGAACCGCCGTAGCCGGTGCCTGATTGCGGCTCGAACGATTCCGAGTAGCTGGCATATGGCGAGATGCCGTTGTCGAACAGGTACACCACGCCCAGGCGACCGGTGAAGGCTTCGCTTTGCAGCGAGGTCTTGGTCTTGGCGTTGGTACGCAGGTTGGTGGTGCTGTTGTTATTGTCGGCCCAGTCGTAGCGACCGCCCAAAAGCAACACCCATTTGTCCCACTTCAACTGCTCTTGCAGGTACAGGCCTTTTTGCTCGTTGCGTTGCGTGGCGTCAGAGGTGAACGCCGGTGTGGTGACTGGCGCACCGTACACCGGGTCAAAAATATCCAGGGTCGGCCCGGTGCCGAAACCGGACTTGGTGTGGGTGCTGGTGTTCTGGTAATCGGCGCCGAACAGCACCGTGTGCTGCACCGCGCCGGTGTCGAATCTGGCCTGCAACTGGTTGTCCACGGTCCAGGAATCGAGGTTCACATCTGTGGCAATGGTCGAGCGATTGGACGTACGGTAATCGGCCCGCAGATTGCTGTTGTAGATGCTGCGGTAATCGCCTTCGCTTTGCAGGTAACGCAGATTCTGGCGCACGGTCCACACGTCGTTGATGTGGTGTTCGAACAGGTAGCCAAGAGAGAAATACTCCCGGTCACTCTTCTCGAAATCCTCTTCACCGTCGTAGAAATCGACGTCGATGCTGCGCCCCAGCGGGCTGTGCAACACCGAGCCCCAGGCCGGCACCGAGCCGTACGAGGCGGCTTTCGGATCTTTCTGGAAGTGCCCGAGCAACGTCAGCGAAGTGTCATCGCTTGGACGCCAGGTGAAAGCCGACGACAGCGCCTGACGCTGGGTCTCAGTGTGTTCGAGCTGGCCGTCGGCCTCGTCGTACAGGCCGGCAACGCGATAGGAGTAAACGCCCTGATCATCCAGCGGGCCGGTGGTGTCGAAGGTCGTGCGTTTTTTGTTGAAGGTGCCGTATTCGATGCCGATCTCGTGGAACGGCGTATCCAGCGGACGCTTGCTCACCATGTTGAGCACGCCGCTGGGGCTGGCCTGCCCATAGAGCACCGAAGAAGGACCGCGCAGCACCTCTACCCGCTCCAGATCGAAGGCATCCTTTTGCGGTGAAGCATCCCGGCTACCGGGCATGCGCAAGCCGTCCAGATAAGTGGCCGGGGAGAAGCCACGAATGGTCATCTGATCCAGACGCGAAGCCGTGGAGCCGCGGGTTTCCGGCACCACCGCAGCGGTGTAGCGCAAAATCTGATTGAGGCTCTCGGCGCCTTGCGCGCGCATTTGATCCTTGGTCACCACGGAAATCGATTGCGGTGTCTCGATCAACGCCGTGTCGGTTTTGGTCCCTGACAGCGCGCGGGTTGCGACGTAGCCTGCCACCGGGCCGGTGGGGCTTTCACTTTGCCAGGCACCGTTGATATCAGTGGCGCCCAACATCAGCGTACCGGCCACTGGCTCGGGGGTCGGCTCGATGCGATAACGCGTGGCCGACAACGCGATGGCGCTCAGGCCGCTGCCCTGCAGCAATCGGCTAAGCGCCTGGGGCGCACTGAATTGACCGCTCAGGCCAGCGCTGGTTTTACCGCGCGTCAACGCCGGGTCGAACGCCAGCGTCAGGTCGGCTTGCTCGGCGAAACTGTTCAGCGCCTGGCCCAAATCCCCGGCCGGGATGGCGAAACTGCGCACTGCGCTGGTTGCGGTTTCGGGCGATGTTGGTTCAGCGGCGTGCAGGGGCACCGCGACAAAAGCCATCGCGACCGACAGCGCCAAGGGATGCAAGGGTCGAGCAAAGCGTGACATGGAAAGTCCTGTGAAATGGGGAGCGTTACTATCCATGACGGCCATGTCGAGAAAACGGACAACGAATACGAAAGATTTGCATTAAAAACTATAAACGCTAGTCTGCTGACAATGAGGGAATACCAGCCACGTTGATGTTTGCCGACACTCCGCTATCGCCAGCAAGCCGGCTCCTACAAGGGATCTGCAGCGACCAAAAATCAGCGTACGTCACCCATCTCTGTAGGAGCCGGCTTGCTGGCGATAGCGGTGTA
>NZ_RCOB01000077.1:0-48305 GCF_004307665.1 Pseudomonas sp. Sample_16 | reverse complement strand
ATGCCCTGGCGACCACCAGCACCCACGACCTGCCGACCCTCAATGGCTGGTGGCATGGCCGCGACATCGACTGGAACGCCCGCCTCGGCCTGGTCGATGCCAGCGGCGAAATCGAATGGCGTCAACACCGCGAACGCGAGCGCGAAGGCTTGCGCCGGACACTGAGCCAGGACCCGCAGAACTTTCGCGAAGAGTCCCACGAGACCGATCAGGTGCTCGATGCCAGCGTGCGCTTCCTCGGCCACACCCGCGCGCCGCTGGTGTTGCTGCCGCTGGAAGATGCGCTGGGTATAGAACAGCAGGCCAACCTGCCCGGCACCATCGATACCCACCCAAACTGGTCGCGACGCCTGCCCGGTTACAGCGAAGCGCTGCTCGATAACGCCGACGCAGCCCGGCGTCTGGAACTGCTCGCTTGTGCGCGACTCCAGGCGGCCGAGCGTGACCAATGAATCAAGTGACGACGCTGCCCTTGCGGGCAACCCTGCGACTGCAATTCCATAAAGGCTTCACCCTGGACGATGCCGTGCCACTGGTGCCGTACTTCGCCCGCCTCGGGATCAGTCATGTGTATGCCTCGCCCTTGTTGAAAGCCCGCGCCGGCTCCATGCACGGCTACGACGTGGTCGACCCGACTTCGGTCAACCCGGAACTCGGCGGTGAGGCCGCATTGCGGCGCCTGGTCGACGCATTGCGCGGGCAAGGCATGGGGCTGATCCTCGACATCGTATCCAACCACATGGCTGTGGGTGGTTGCGACAACCCCTGGTGGCTGGATTTGCTGGAATGGGGACGCTTGAGCCCGTACGGCGAGTTCTTCGATATCCAATGGCACTCGCCCGATCCGTTGATGGAAGGCCAACTGCTGCTGCCATTTCTCGGCAGCGATTATGGCGTGGCCCTGCAGGATGGCACACTGCCCCTGCGCTTCGATGCGCAGAACGGTGCCTTTCATGTCGAGCATTACGACCACCACTTTCCGATTTGCCCGATGCATTACGGCGAACTGCTCAAGTCGGACAACGAGCTGCTCAAACAGCTGGCGGACCACTTCAGCACCTTGAGCTATCAGACCGACGCCCACAGTCTGGCGGGTCCATTGAAGGATCAATTGCGCGAACTGGCCAGCGACCCCGCGATTCTGCAAACCATCGAGCACAACCTCAAAGCCTACGATTCGCTGGCCCCTGAAGGCTTCCAACGCTTGCACGATCTGCTGGAGCGGCAGAGTTATCGCCTCGCCAGTTGGCGTACCGCCGCAGACGACATCAACTGGCGGCGTTTTTTCGATGTCAATGAGTTGGGTGGTTTGCGGGTGGAGCGTCCAGCGGTGTTCGAGGCGACCCACGCGAAGATTTTCCAATTGGTGGCTGAAGGGCTGATCGACGGTTTGCGCATCGATCACATTGACGGTCTGGCCGACCCGCGCGGCTACTGCCGCAAATTGCGGCGGCGGGTCGACAGCCTGTCAGCGAGCCGCCACTTGCCGATCTACGTCGAGAAGATCCTTGGCAACGGTGAAACCTTGCGCCGTGATTGGTGGGTGGATGGCACCACCGGCTATGAATTCATGAATCAGTTGTCACTGCTGCAACACGATCCCGACGGGCAAACCACCTTGGGTGAAGTCTGGCACCGCTACAGCGAACGCCCGGCCGACTTCCGCCAGGAAGCACAACTGGCCCGTCAGCAGATTCTCAACGGTTCACTGGCCGGCGATTTCGAAAGCGTAGCCCAGGCCTTGCTGCAGGTGGCCCGCGATGACCTCATGACCCGCGATTTGACGCTGGGCGCGATCCGTCGCGCCTTGCAGGAACTGATCGTGCATTTTTCGGTGTACCGCACTTATATCAGCGCCCTTGGGCGGTCAGCCCAGGACGAGGTGTTTTTCCAGCAGGCCATGGACGGTGCCCGCCAAACCCTGGGCGAAGCCGACTGGCCGGTGCTCGATTGCCTGGCTAAATGGTTGGGCGGTGAAACCTGGCGCGAACGCCCCGCCGGCCGCCTGCGCAAGCGCCTCAAGCATGCTTGCGTACGTTTCCAGCAGCTGACTTCACCCGCCGCCGCGAAGGCCGTGGAAGACACGGCGTTCTATCGCTCCGCGGTGTTGCTGTCACGCAATGACGTCGGTTTCAACACCGAGCAATTCAGTGCGCCGGTGGCTGACTTCCATGAGGCCTGCCTCAAGCGCTTAGAACTGTTTCCCGACAACCTGCTCGCCACCGCGACCCACGACCACAAGCGCGGTGAAGATACGCGCGCGCGCCTGGCGATCTTGAGTGAGCGCAGTAAATGGTACGTTGAACAGATCGGCCTGTGGCGCGCCCTCGCCCGGCCACTGCGCGACGATGACCAGATGCCGTCTGCCGGTGACGAGTTGATTCTTTATCAGGCACTGCTTGGCAGTTGGCCGCTCGATTTGCAGGCCGATGACCCATCGGCGCTTGAAGCCTACGCCGCGCGTGTCAGCCAATGGCAACGCAAAGCCCTGCGCGAAGCCAAGTTGCAAAGTAGCTGGAGTGCACCCAACGATGCTTACGAACAAGCCAGCGAAAACTTCACCCGGCGCCTGCTGCTGAGCCCGGAGGGTGACCTGCTGCGCAGCGCCCTTGGCAAGGTGGCACGTACCATCGCCGTCCCCGGCGCCCTCAATGGATTGGCGCAAACCTTGCTGCGCATGACCGTGCCTGGGGTGCCGGATCTCTATCAGGGCGACGAATTCTGGGACTTCAGCCTGGTTGATCCGGACAACCGTCGCCCGGTGGATTACGCCAGCCGCCAACAGGCCTTGTCGCAACCATTGGATCTGCCTGATCTGTTGCAACACTGGCATGACGGGCGCATCAAGCAAGCCTTGATCGCACAGACCCTGAACCTGCGTGCCGAGCATGCCGAACTGTTTCGCCACGGCACCTACCAGGCACTCGATGTCATCGGCAACCAGGCACATAGGGTGCTTGGGTTTGTTCGCCAATGGGAGGGAAAACGCGCCATCGTCATCGTGCCAATCCGCTGTGCGCCGCTGCTGGAAAACAGTGCCGTACCGCACGTGGATGCGCCGCAGTGGGGCGATACCCGCATCAGTCTGCCGTTCACCACCGCTGAGGAAAATCTGAAGGGACTTTTTTCTGGCGTCGCAGTCACAAAAAACAGGGAGCTGATGATCAGCGCCGCGCTGGGGGATTTCCCGGTCAATCTCTTTATCCAAACTACCGACACTTGAGTTGAGTGCAGGAGCATAGCGATGAGTACCGACGATAAACGCATCCGCGAGTTTGCCTATCAGATCTGGGAGTCAGAAGGAAAACCTGAAGGTCAGGAAGCCCGGCACTGGGAAATGGCTCGCAAGTTGGCCGAGGCCGAAGCCCTTGCGCCGAAAAAGCCGGCAAAGGCGCCGGCGAGCAAATCCACCGTCAGCAAGACGGCCAATGGCAAGGCTGGCGAGGTCAAGGTGACGGCGCCCAAGGCCAAAACCAAACCGGCTGCGGCGTCCTCCGTCATTCCTCCCGGGGAAAAAGCCGCCGAGAAAAAGCCTCGCGCAGCACGAAAACCGCCTGCGGTCTGACGTTTCCGCTGTTGCCCTGAATGAACATGTGGCGAGCCTGCTCGTCACAACGGGCTCACTCGCCCGCAAAAAACACGCCGATTTCCCTCCATTGCAGGAGCATTTATGACCCGACCAAAAAAAGACACGCCAGCACCCCGTGCCGAGCCCTCGCGTATTCGTGAGGGTCTGCCCTTTCCGCTGGGTGCGACCTGGGATGGTCTGGGGGTCAACTTTGCCTTGTTTTCCGCCAACGCCACCAAGGTCGAACTGTGCATTTTCGATGATGCCGGGGAAGTGGAACTGGAACGCATCGAACTGCCGGAATACACCGATGAGATCTACCACGGTTACTTGCCCGACGCCCATCCAGGGCTGATCTATGGCTATCGTGTCTACGGTCCTTACGACCCGGCGAACGGGCATCGCTTCAATCACAACAAATTGCTGATCGACCCCTACGCCAAACAATTGGTGGGCAAACTCAAGTGGTCCGAAGCACTGTTCGGCTACACCATTGGCCACCCCGACGCCGACCTCAGTTTCGATGAGCGCGACAGCGCGCCCTTCGTACCCAAATGCAAAGTCATCGACCCGGCGCACACCTGGGGTCACGACCACCGCGTCAGCGTGCCTTGGGACAAGACGATCATTTACGAGACACATGTGCGCGGCATCAGCATGCGCCACCCTGGCGTTGCGGAAAACCTGCGCGGCACCTTCGCCGGCTTGATGGTCGACGACGTGCTGGAACACATTCGCAAACTCGGCGTATCGACCGTGGAGCTGTTGCCGATCCATGCCTTCGTCAACGACCAGCACCTGCTGCACAAGGGCATGACCAATTACTGGGGCTACAACAGCATTGCCTTCTTCGCCCCCGACCCGCGCTACCTGGCCAGCGGCAAGATCGCCGAGTTCAAGGAAATGGTCGCGCACCTGCACGAAGCCAACCTGGAAGTGATCCTCGACGTGGTCTACAACCACACCGCCGAGGGCAACGAACAAGGCCCGACCCTGTCCATGCGTGGTATCGACAACGCCTCTTATTACCGCTTGATGCCCGACGACAAACGCTTCTACATCAACGACTCCGGCACCGGCAATACCCTCGACCTGAGCCACCCATGCGTGCTGCAAATGGTCACCGACTCGTTGCGGTATTGGGCCACGGAAATGCACGTCGACGGCTTCCGTTTTGACCTGGCGACCATTCTCGGGCGTTACCACGACGGTTTCGACGAACGTCACAGTTTCCTCGTGGCCTGCCGCCAGGACCCGGTGTTGCGCCAGGTGAAAATGATTGCCGAGCCTTGGGACTGCGGCCCCGGTGGTTATCAGGTCGGCAATTTCCCGCCCGGTTGGGTTGAGTGGAATGACAAGTTTCGCGACACCGTGCGAGCATTCTGGAAAGGCGACGATGGCCAATTGGCTGACTTTGCCAGTCGCATGACCGCTTCCGGCGAGATGTTCAATCAGCGCGGTCGACGGCCGTATTCATCGGTGAATTTCATCACCGCCCACGACGGCTTCACCCTCAATGACCTGGTGTCCTACAACGACAAGCACAACGAAGCCAACGACGAAAACAATCAGGACGGCAGCAACAACAACCTGTCCTGGAACCACGGCGTCGAAGGCCCGACCGACGATCCGCAAATCAACGAACTGCGCCATCGGCAGATGCGTAACTTTTTCGCCACGCTCCTGCTCGCTCAAGGCACGCCGATGCTGGTGGCCGGCGACGAGTTCGCTCGCACCCAGGACGGCAACAACAACGCCTACTGCCAGGACAGCGAAATCGGCTGGGTCAATTGGGACCTCAGCGAAGACGGCAAGGCGCTGCTCAAGTTCGTCAAACGCCTGATCAAATTGCGCCTGGCTTACCCGATCCTGCGTCGCGGGCGTTTTCTGGTGGGCAATTACAACGAGGACATCGGTGTCAAGGACGTGACCTGGCTGGCGGCGGACGGCAGCGAAATGACCACCGAACATTGGCACGATGCGCACAATCGCTGCCTGGGCATGCTGCTCGATGGTCGTGCACAGGAAACCGGCATTCGCCGTAAAGGGGCCGACGCGACACTGCTGCTGGTGGTCAATGCCCATCACGACATCGTCAACTTCCTGTTGCCGGAAGTGCCTGACGGCGGCTTCTGGACCTGCATGATCGACACCAATCAGCCATCGATACGCGGCCAGGAGCGATTCGAGTTCGGCCACGAGTATTCGGTCACTGGCCGCTCGTTGCTGCTGTTCGAGTTACAACATGAACAAGAGGAGTAAACAATTTGCAACGTACCGGTCAGCTAAAAAAATGCCGCTGGAGGGCCTCGGACGCGACGAATAACGTTACATGAGCAATACTCGGTGCGCGGCATTTCAGGGTTCGTAATGCCGCGATCGTTATCAATCCGCCCTCACGGGTCTGCCGTGCTTGCCTGTCGCAGCATCGCGCACGACTGAAGGCGACATGAAACAAGGACGTAATCCCATGAAACCTGTTTCCATCAACGAAAGCAGCCTGCCAGCACAGATCTGGAACAGCGCCCTGCAACTGGACAACGTTCCGGTCATCAGCACCCTATCCCTGGTCCCGCCCGGCGCCCGCGTGGTGGTAATTGCCCCACATCCCGGCGACGAAGTGGTGACCTGCGGCGGTCTGTTGCAACTGCTCAGCAATATGGGTCATCCCTTGCAATTGATCTCGGTTACCGACGGCAGTGCCAGTCACCCGGGGTCGCAGCAGTGGTCGGAAAAACGCCTGAGTGTGTTCCGCGCCCAGGAAAGTGTCGAAGCCCTGCGCCGGCTCGGCTTGCCGATGCACAGCCTGAAATGGATTCGCGGCGGCTTCACCGACAACGCCCTGGCCGAGCACGAACTGGAGTTGACCCGTTTCATCGCCCGTTACCTGCGCCCCGGCGACGTGGTGTTCAGCACCTGGGCCGCAGACGGCAACAGCGACCATGACGCCGTGGGCCGTGCCAGCGCCCAGGCGTCGGCGATCGCCGGCGCGACGTTCAACGAAGTACCCGTCTGGGCGTGGCACTGGCCAGCGCGGGATCGCGAACTGATCCCGTGGCATCGCGCTCGCAAACTGCGCCTGGACACCTGGACGGTTGCGCGTAAAAGCCACGCCACCCACGCTTACGCCAGCCAACTGGACGGCGAGCCCGCCATCGGCATCGCTCCGCCCTTGCCCCGCGTGCTGCTGGAGCGAATGCGCTTGCCCTATGAAATCGTCTTTGTCTGAACGGATCATCCCGTGGCAAGACTTTACGGGTATCGATCCTGCAATCGCTCAAACTGAACTGCCCGGCGGTGCATCAGTCGCATACATATGCCACACGGATTCAGAGGAGTGATCGTGACCACCCATTCCAAGTCGCAGACGGCCGAATCGGTGCCGTTGACCAGTCCCCCGGCCATTCATCGCTTGCGTGTATTGACGGTCAACACGCACAAAGGCTTCACCGCCCTCAACCGCCGCTTCATCCTGCCGGAACTGCGAGAGGCGGTACGCAGTACTTCGGCGGACCTGGTGTTTCTCCAGGAAGTCGTCGGCGAGCATGACGGCCATTCCACCCGTTACCACAATTGGCCACAGACCTCGCAATACGAGTTTCTCGCGGACAGCATGTGGAGCGATTTCGCCTACGGTCGCAACGCGGTCTACCCCGATGGCCACCACGGTAACGCCCTGTTGTCGAAATACCCGATTCGCGAATACCGCAACCTCGACGTTTCCATCACCGGTCCGGAACGTCGCGGCTTGCTGCACTGCGTGCTCGATGTGCCCGGCCACGCTGAAGTCCACGCGATCTGCGTGCATCTGAGTCTTCTGGAAAGCCATCGTCAGTTGCAGTTGCAGTTGCTTTGCCAATTGCTTGAATCGTTGCCAGACAAGGCACCGGTGATCATCGCTGGCGATTTCAACGACTGGCAATTGCAAGGCAACGCCGCCCTCGCCCGCCGCGACTATCTGCACGAAGCCTTCGAGCGGCACCACGGCCGCCCGGCCAAGACCTACCCGGCACGTTTCCCTCTGCTGCGGCTGGACCGTATCTATCTGCGCAATGCCAGCAGCCACGACCCGAAAATTCTTGGCAGCAAACCCTGGACGCATCTGTCAGACCATTTGCCGCTGGCGGTGGAAGTCCACTTGTGACCCGCTGATGTGTTCCTCGAGGGTTGAATCATTCGTCCGACCTGTCATTTGTGACAGTAGCCGTGCGCTCAGGCGGCTGTTACGGTCGTGTCGTCCGGATTCATTCGATGCGAGGGATTTGCATGACATTGGCTGCCGATCTGCCCAAATACCGTTACAGCGCCTGTGCCTTTTCCATCTGGCTGCTCCTCGGATGGCCCCATCCCGCCCAGGCAGCTTGTGTCCTTACTCCTACCGCCGGTGACGATACTCATTTGTGCGACAGTGGCATTGGCGGCCCACTGAGCGATCTGGCCGGCAACAACACGTTGAACCTTCCCGCCAACGGCAGCGCAACGATCAATGGCAACGTTACATTCGGGGCCGGTAGCGACACCGTCAACATGGATTCCGGTCGGATTGTCGGCAGCGTCGATCAGGGCGATGGCGCAGATTTCTTCAACATCAGCGCCGGACAAGTGACCGGAGCCGTCAATCAAGGGAGCGGCATCGACAATTTCACCATGACCGGTGGCACGATCCAGTCACTGGCCCAAGGTGACAACCGCGACTTTTTCCTGATGACCGGCGGCACGATCACGGGTGCCTTCGAGGACGGTGATACCGCGAAGATGACCAGTGGAACCATCGGCCGGGTCGACATGAAGCTCGACAACAATCTGTTCGACATGTCTGGGGGGCAAATCATCGGTAACCTGGTCACCGGGTTCGGCACCGACACCATCATCGTCTCGGGCGGCCGGATTGGCGGCAACATCAGCGTCAGCGGCGGCAACGACAGCATTACCGTGACGGGCGGCGAAATCGTCGGCGACATCCGCACCAGCACCGGCGATGACACGTTTGTCTGGGACGGTGGTGGCATTATCCGTTCGCAGATTTTGATGGAGGCTGGCAACGACCGCGCAACCCTGCGCAATCTGTTGGAGAGCTCCCTGTCCCTGACCCCGGGCCTCAACGGTGGCACCGACAACGACGTGCTGACCTTTGACCGCACCACCACTGCGGGCGCCGCGCGTTACGCAAATTGGGAAACGATCAACCTGAGCAACGGCTCGCAGTTCGACGTCGACGGCAACCTGATGCTCGGCGACAGTGCCAGTGGCAGCGGCGTGTTCAACATCGACAGCAGCAGCGTCATGACGTCTGTCCAGGGCAGCATCATGCCCTTCACTGTCGGCCAGCGCGCCACGCTGAACAACGCCGGGATCATTGACCTCAGCAGTGGCAACAGCCGAACCAGCGACACCCTGACCGTGCAGGGCAACTACGCAGGCAATGGCGGCCAGTTGTTTGTGCAAAGCGTACTCGGCGGCGACAACTCGCCCAGCGACAAACTGGTGGTCAATGACGGTACCTTGACCGGCACGACTGCCATCACTGTCAGCAACCTGGAGGGCGCAGGTGCAGTTACCCTGCAAAACGGTATTCAACTGGTCCAGGCCCAAGGCACCGCTGTCAGCAACAATGATGCCTTCAGCCTGAAGACACCGGTGTCGGCAGGTGCGTTCGATTACGTCCTGTACAAGGGCGGCGTAACGGTTGGCAGCGAAAACAGTTGGTACTTGCGGTCATCGGTGGTGGCAGCGCCACTGGTCGCGGTACCCAACCCCGACCCGACCCTGCCACCGATTCTGGTGCCGTTGATAGCCGCGCCAGTGGCTGCGGCCGGTAGTCCTTCGTTGCCTACTCCCGCACCCGGCGCCGCGCCCATTCCCCTGTATCGTCCGGAAGTGCCTGTATGGTCGGTGCTGCCACCTGCAGCGGCGCAGTTGACCCTGAACGCTCTCGGGACGTTTCACGATCGTCAGGGCGAGCAGCGCCTGCTGACCGAGACCGGCGCCTTCGGTGCGGGCTGGGGTCGGGTCTATGGCAAGAACTTCGAGCAGACCTGGGCCGGCACTGTGACACCGAAACTCGACGGCTCGCTGAACGGTTTCCAGGTTGGCAATGACCTTTTCGGTTCGCAGTTGTCTGGCGGGCAAATCCAACGCAGTGGCTTCTTCGTCGGCCACAGCCGCTTGCAGGGTGATGTCGACGGGTTCAACCAGGGCTTTGAAGACAAACGCGCCGGCAAGGTCGAACTCGAGGGCGACAGCCTGGGTGCTTACTGGACACTGACCGATCCTGGCAATGCGTACCTCGATGCCGTGGCGATGTACACCTGGCTCGATGGAGACAGCCATTCCGAACGCGGCCTCAAGCTCGATAACGATGGACACGCCCTGAGCCTGTCCGTAGAGGCCGGTTATCCATTCCCGATAGCGAACGATTGGATCATTGAACCCCAGGCGCAGATCATCCATCAACGCATCGAACTCGACAGTCAGAACGACGGTGTCTCCGATGTGGAGTTCGATACCGACCCCTCCTGGACCGGCCGGCTCGGTGCGCGTCTCAAGGGGCACTACGACGTCAGCGGCCTACCGCTGGAACCCTATCTGCGGGCGAATCTGTGGCACACTTTTTCAGGCACCGACACGGTCACTTTTGCCAATACCACTGATATCGATACCGAGCAGCAAGTTTCATGGGCGGATCTTGGCGTCGGCGCGACTCTGTCGCTCGCACCCGGCGTCAGCGTGTACGGCAATATTGATTACAGCAGCAATGTAGACAGCAATCAGCAGCGAGGCATGGCTGGCAACCTGGGCTTCAGAGTGAGTTGGTAGGATCGAGCAAAGGTTCTATAGGGTGACTTTCTTGACGATTTTGCAATTAAACAAGTACTTAGAGACGCGCCATAAATCAGTCACTTATAAGACCTGAAATACCACTACCACTTATCGGCCATTTTCTTGACGCAGTGGCGGCGGTCCACTTGACTTCACGTTACTACCCCCGGAAACACAATCAGGGGCAAGCCCCCAGGACACCCGCGCATACGGGCGGCCCCCGGCTTGCCCCACTCATTCGGTCGCCCCTCGTTCGGGGTAGGAGAGACGCCAAGGCAAGTACGGCACGCGATTGCAAGGTAGCCCGCCATGAGAACTTCATTCACCCAACAAGAGATCAAAATCACTTTTTGCACTGTCTCGAGTTCACTCCTGCTGTGCTCCTCCATGGAAGTACAGGCCCAACCGGCCGAGGAAGAGGCGACGCCGTGGTATCGCCAGGACATTCCCGCGCTTGCCTTGCCTGCTCTCACTACCACTTACCCCGGCCGATTCAGCCCCCATCCCGACATACGAAGTAGCCACGTCACCACCGAAGACGCAACGCCCTATGCCTGGGATCAGATTTACGGGCAGACCTCGCGCCAGGCGCAAACCGATGCCCTCGCCCAAGGCTTTACCTACGTCGGCTCAGGCGAACTCAAAAGCCCGGCGATCCTCACATTGCAGAGCAACAGCGGCCATACCCAACGGGTCGGCCTGATCGGCGGCATCAGTCAGATCCAGGGCAACAGCAATGGCTTGTTGACCAACCGTGGCATGTCCGACCCGCACAGCGACACTCTCAATCTGCAAGGGCAAAGCCTGGGCGCTTACTACAGCTTGACCGGCCCACAAGGCTGGCACGTCGATCTGTCGGCCAGTGGCGGGCGGGTCAACGGTTTCAGCCGCAACGAACAAGGTGCGCGCCAGGCCACCGAAGGCAGCGCGGTGACGCTGTCGGTCGAAGGCGGGTTCCCGATTGGCATCAGCGAAAACTGGGTGGTCGAACCCCAGGCGCAGTTGATCAATCAGCGAATCACCCTGGACACGCCCTATGCCGGTTCGGGCAATGCGTCCTCCAGCGATCTGACGTCGTGGAGCGGACGGGTCGGTGCGAAATTGAAAGGTAGCTACGACATCAACGGCCTGCCGGTCGAACCTTATGTGCGAACCAACGTGTGGCACACGGTCTACACCGGCAATACCGTGACCCTCGATGAGGTCGACAAGATCAGCAGCAGTCGCAAATCGTCGACGGTCGAGTTGGGCCTGGGCTTGGTGGCACGGGTTACACCGGCGGTGAGCCTGTATGTCAGCGCCGACTACAGCAGTGATGTCGACGACAATGATTTGAACGGGATCATTGGCAGCCTGGGTGTGCGGATGCGGTGGTGAGGATCAGACCTCAAGAAATGCGTGGTTCAATCTGTCGCCATCGCGGGCAAGCCCGCTCCCACAAGGATCACCACTGAACCTGTGGGAGCGGGCTTGCCCGCGATTGGAACGACGCAATTTCGGATCAGCCCTGCGGACTCAACATCAACACCGCCAACGGCGGCAAATTCAACACCAGCGACAGATTCTGCCCATGGCTCGAGATTTCCTCGGTGGACGTCCCACCGTTGTTGCCGTAGTTGGAACCGGCATAGGTTGCCGAATCACTGTTGAACAACTCGGTCCAGCGCCCGGCAAATGGTACGCCAATGCGATAAGCCTCGCGCGGTACCGGGGTGAAGTTGGCGACCACCAACACCGGCCGCCCCTCTTTGCTCCAGCGCAGCCACGCGTACACGCTGTTGATCGCATCGTCGCCGATCAACCATTGGAAGCCTTGCGGCACATCGTCCTGCTCATGCAGCGCCGGAATATCGCGGTACAGACGGTTAAGGTCACCGACCAGTTTCTGCACGCCTTTGTGTTCGGAATACTGCAGCAGGTACCAGTCCAGTTGCTGGTCGTGGTTCCACTCGCGCCACTGGCCGAACTCGCAGCCCATGAACAGCAGTTTCTTGCCCGGATGCGCCCACATGAAACTCAGGTAGGCTCGCAGGTTGGCGAACTTCTGCCAACGGTCGCCGGGCATCTTGTCGATCAGCGAATGCTTGCCATGCACCACTTCGTCATGGGAAATCGGCAGGATGAAGCGTTCTGACCAGGCATACACCAGGCCGAAGCTCAGTTCGTTATGGTGATGGGCGCGATACACCGGATCTTGCTGGATGTAATGCAGCGAATCGTGCATCCAGCCCATGTTCCATTTGTAGGCGAAGCCCAGTCCGCCCTGTTGCGTGCTCTGGCTGACACCCGGCCACGCCGTGGACTCTTCGGCAATCACCAATGCTCCGGGAGCCTCCAGCGCTACGACGTCGTTGAGGTGGCGCAGAAAGTCGATTGCCTCAAGGTTCTCCCGACCGCCATGGCGATTGGGCACCCACTCGCCCGCCTTGCGCGAATAATCGCGATAGAGCATCGACGCCACCGCATCCACCCGCAGGCCATCGACATGAAAATGCTTGAGCCAGTGCAGTGCTGAAGCGAGCATGTAGCCGTGCACTTCGGTGCGCCCGAGGTTGTAGATCAGCGTGTCCCAATCCTGGTGAAAGCCTTCCTGGGGGTTGCCGTACTCGTACAGCGCAGTGCCGTCGAATTGCGCCAGGCCATGGGTATCGGTCGGAAAATGCGCCGGCACCCAATCGAGAATCACGCCAATTTCCGCCTGGTGGCAGGCATTGACGAACGCTGCGAACTCGTCGCCCGTGCCGTAACGGGCACTGGTGGCGAATTGCGACAGCAACTGATATCCCCAAGACCCGCCGAACGGGTGCTCCATGATCGGCATCAGTTCGATGTGAGTGAAACCCAGTTCCTTGACATAGGGAATCAGCCGCTCAGCCAGTTCGGGCCAAGTGTACTGGCGGGCCACTTCGCCCAGATCATCCAGTTCGCATTGCCAGGACCCGGCGTGCAGTTCGTAAATTGACAACGGCTCGCTCGGACGCTGGCGCTCGGCACGGGACAGCATCCAGTCCTGATCCTGCCAGTCGATCTGCAAGGGAGGAGCGACTTTCGAGGCGGTATCTGGCGGCAGGCTGGTGGCCAGCGCCATGGGGTCGGCCTTTAACGGCAGAATGCCGTCTTTGCCAAGAATTTCATATTTGTACGCCTCGCCCGCTTGCAGGCGCGGAATGAACAATTCCCAGACACCGCTGGGATGGCGCAGGCGCATCGGATGGCGACGCCCGTCCCAGACGTTGAAGTCCCCAACAACCGACACCCGTCGGGCATTCGGCGCCCACACTGCGAAACGCACGCCGTCGACGCCGTCCACAGTTTTCAGCTGCGCGCCGAGGCAACTGCTCAGGTCGCGGTGATTGCCTTCGGCGAACAGATACAAATCCATTTCGCCAAGCAGTGGACCAAAGCTGTATGGATCTTCGGCGGTTTGCTCGCCACCGGCCCAACGAGTGCGCAACAGATAGGGTTGCGCACGCTCGAAATGCCCGACGAACAGACCGGGGGTCTGGGTAACTTCAAGTTGACCGAGCTCTTCACCGGTTTCTCTGGCGACCACGTGTACGCTCAAGGCATCCGGGAGGTAGGCCCGGATGAACTGCCCACCGACGCCATCGCCGTGGGGGCCAAGAATGGCAAAGGGATCATGATGCTCGGCACGTACCAACGCGTCGATATCCCGCGCCCTGGGTAGCAGTGCTTCTTTGTGATGTTGACCCTGTTCCTTGTTCGAGAAACTCATGACTACTCTCCACCAAGATCGGAAAAGGGTTTAAGCCCACTCAATAATCCATATAAACCGTGCAACGGCACGGGCAACCAACCGGGGCGATTTTCCGCCTCGTAAGCGACTTCATACGCCGCCTTCTCCAGGCCGAACAACGCCAATGCGGCGTCCTCGCCTTCTGGATCTTGCCATGCATGATCAAGCGTAGCTGCCGCCAGCCGATAAGCGTCGACAAATGCCTGCCTGGCTTCGGTCAAATAGCGAGTCGCTACGCGCTCGCGCGCGGCCTGGGCCTGCGCCGTGTTGTCGACGTTGTGCACGTTGATGGTCATGGCCGCTGCGTAATCGAAAGAACGCAGTACCCCGCTGACATCCTTGTACGGGCTGTGCTTGCCCCTTCGTTCATGCAGCGGTCGTGCCGGCTCGCCTTCGAAGTCGATCAGGTAGGCGTCCCCCTTGATCACCAGCACTTGCCCCAGGTGCAAGTCGCCATGCACGCGGATACGCAGGCCACCGGCGGTCTTTTTGGCCAGCGCCTGCACATGGGCGAGGATGGCCTTTTTGTTGTCCAGTAAACGGCTGACCAAGGTTTTGTCTGCCGGGTTCAGTTCGTTTTGATGCTGCTTGAGCAATTTCAGTGCGTGCTCGATTTGCGCAGCGACGTCCTTGGCCGACGCCAGCGCCTCTTTTGCCGTGGTGATTTGCGGTTCGAAGTCCGGGTTGTTTCCCGGTGCCGCCAGTACCTGATGCATTTCGCCCAGGCGCTGGCCGAGCATGCCGGCGAAATCCTTCAGCTCGCCGAGGGCGTTGTAATGCTGTTCCTGTTCCGACACAGCGTCCGCCAACTCATCGCGCAGTGCCCGTTCGAGGTTGTTCTGGGTCCATTCCCAGGCATCGCCCTGATTGCTCAAGTAGCCTTGGGCGATCATCAGCAGGTTGTCTTCGCCTGCGGCGTCCCGGCGAACCACCGCGCCCAACAGCGGCGAAATGTTGCTGAAGCCGGCGGCGGTCAGATAAGCGCTCATTTCCAGTTCCGGGTGCACGCCCGACGCCACCTTGCGGATCAGTTTCAATACCAGACTGTTGCCGACCACCACCGAACTGTTGGATTGCTCCGCCGACAGATACCGCACTTCGGATTCCGCCGTCAGGCCCAGCTTGGCCAGTTCGGCGGTCGGTTCAAAGCGGATCTCGCCACCGTCCGAAGGCAACACCATGTTGTTATGCATGCCCTGCAATACGGCGCGGACAAAGCTTTCCAGACTGAACGCATCGGTGATCAAGCCGACTTGAGGCCCTCGGCGCACCCGCGACAGCGCCAGTTGTTGAGGCAACGCCGCGCCTACCTGGTCTTCGGCGATGAAGCCGAACGGCAATTGATAGCGGCTGGACTGGCCGCCGCTGGTGACTTCGATCTCACTCAACAACACCGGATGCTGAGCGTCACCAAACCGCACACCGTAAGCCAGCTCGACCTTGTCGATCGCCGCATCCTTGCCGGCAAACCAGCGACGATTCTGCAACCAGCTCGGCAGGATGCTCTGTTCCAGCGTGCCCCGTGATGGCGCTTCGAGCAGTTCTTCCATGCGTTTTTTCAGCACCAGCGTGGTGAAGTCCGGCAGGCTTTGCGCCGGCTCGACGTGCCAACTGGGCATCTGGTTTTCGGCGGCAAGTCCGAACCAATAGAAACCGTAGGGCGCCAGGGTCAGGAGAAAATTCAACTGGCCGATCGGCGGAAAGGCATTGCCGCCAAGCATTTCCACCGGAACCATGCCAACGTAGGCCGACAGGTCCAGCTCCACCGCCTGAGCGCTGCGCGACACGTTGGCCACGCACAGAATGATTTCGTGCTTGCCGTCAGGCCCGGTGTATTCACGGGTGTAGGCCAATACGCGACGGTTGGTCGGCGAGAGCATTTTCAGCGTGCCACGACCAAACGCCTTGGATTGCTTGCGCACGGTCAGCATGCGTCGGGTCCAGTTCAACAACGAATGCGGGTCGCCGGCCTGGGTTTCGACATTGACCGACAAGTAGCCATATTGCGGGTCCATGATGGGCGGCAACACCAGGCTGGCCGGATCGGCGCGAGAGAAACCACCGTTGCGGTCAATGGACCATTGCATCGGCGTGCGCACGCCGTCGCGGTCGCCGAGGTAGATGTTGTCGCCCATGCCGATTTCGTCGCCGTAATACAGGGTCGGCGTGCCGGGCATCGACAGCAGCAAACTGTTGAGCAGCTCCACCCGGCGGCGGTCACGTTCCATCAGCGGCGCCAGCCGGCGGCGAATCCCCAGGTTGATCCGCGCCCGACGGTCGGCCGCGTAGTAATTCCAGAGGTAATCGCGCTCTTTGTCGGTGACCATTTCCAGGGTCAGCTCATCGTGGTTGCGCAGGAAAATCGCCCATTGGCAGTTGGCCGGGATTTCCGGGGTCTGGCGCAGGATATCGGTGATCGGGAAACGGTCTTCCTGGGCCAGCGCCATGTACATGCGTGGCATCAGCGGAAAGTGAAACGCCATGTGGCATTCATCGCCGTTCAGGCCTTTCTTGTCTGTGTTGCCGAAATACAGCTGGGTGTCTTCCGGCCATTGATTGGCCTCGGCCAGCAACATGCGGTCGGGGTAATTGGCATCGATTTCGGCGCGGATCTGTTTCAGCACATCGTGGGTTTCAGGAAGGTTTTCGTTGTTGGTGCCGTCACGCTCGATCAGGTACGGGATCGCGTCGAGGCGCAAACCGTCGATACCCATGTCCAGCCAGTAACGCATCACCGACAGCACGGCTTTCATGACCTGCGGGTTGTCGAAATTCAAGTCGGGCTGGTGCGAATAGAAGCGGTGCCAGAAGTACTGACCCGCCACCGGGTCCCAAGTCCAATTGGACTTTTCGGTGTCGAGAAAAATGATGCGCGTGCCGTCGTACTTTTGATCGTCATCTGACCACACGTAGAAATCCCGCGCCGCCGAGCCTTTCTTGGCCTTGCGGGCGCGCTGGAACCAGGCGTGCTGATCGGAGGTGTGGTTGATGACCAGTTCGGTTATCACCCGCAGACCGCGCTTGTGTGCCTCGGCAATAAAGCGCTTGGCATCGGCCATGGTGCCGTAATCACTGTGGACACCGCGGTATTCGGCAATGTCATAGCCGTCGTCGCGGCGTGGTGAGGGATAGAACGGCAGCAGCCAGATGGTGTTGACGCCGAGTTCGGCGATGTAGTCGAGTTTGGCGATCAAGCCAGGAAAGTCGCCGATCCCGTCGTTATTGGAGTCGAAATAAGATTTAACGTGTACTTGATAGATCACCGCGTCCTTGTACCAGAGCGGGTCCTTGATGAAGGTGGCTGCCTTGGGTTTCTTCGCCATTTGAAACTCCTGTTGAATACGAGAGAACTCCCTGAAGCAGATCGTTCCCACGCTCTGCGTGGGAATGCCTCAAGGGACGCTCTGCGTCCAGTGACGCGGAGCGTCACGGGCTGCATTCCCACGCGGAGCATGGGAACGATCATTTGCTAGACGGTAATCCGCCAGATCCCGAACGGCTGGTAGGCCGGGTCGATCCGCATGAATTGATATTTGCCATGCCAGGTCCAGCGATGGCCGTTCATCAGGTCCTCGCCCTGGGTACTGGCGTCGTCGGGCAGGCCCATTTCCCACAGCGGCAATTCAAAATTCGCCTCCTGGACGTTATGCGGATCAACGCTGACCGCTACCAGAATGAAATTGCTGCCATCGGCACTGCGCTTGCCGAAATACAAGATGTTGTCGTTCCAGGCGTTGTAGAGCTTCAGGCCCAAATGCGTCTGCAATGCCGGGTTCTGCCGGCGGATGCGGTTGAGCTGGGCGATTTCGGCAATGATGTTGCCTGGGGCGGTGAAATCCCGTGGGCGGATTTCGTATTTTTCGGAGTCGAGGTACTCCTCTTTGCCCGGCACCGGTGCCGATTCGCACAGTTCAAAACCGGAATACATGCCCCACAAGCCAGAACCCATGGTCGCCAGCACAGCACGGATGAGAAAACCGGGGCGCCCGGATTCATGCAGGAATGCCGGATTGATGTCCGGTGTGTTAACGAAGAAATTCGGCCGGTAGCATTCGCGCCAGGGCGATTCATTGAGTTCAGTGAAATATGTCGCCAGTTCGGTCTTGGTATTGCGCCAGGTGAAATAGGTATAGCTCTGGGAGTAACCGACCTTGCCCAGTCGGGCCATCATCGCCGGCGTGGTAAACGCTTCGGCAAGGAAGATCACCTCCGGATACAGCGCCCGCACATCGGCGATCAGCCATTGCCAGAACGGCAGCGGTTTGGTGTGCGGGTTGTCCACGCGAAAAATCTTTACCCCCTCCTCGACCCAGCCCAGGACGATGTCGCGCAATTCGATCCAGAGGCTGGGAATCGCATCAGCGGCATAGAAATCGACGTTGACGATGTCCTGGTATTTTTTCGGCGGGTTCTCGGCGTATTTGATCGTGCCGTCGGGCCGCCAGTTGAACCAGCCCGGATGCTGCTTGAGCCATGGGTGGTCCTGGGAACACTGAATGGCAAAGTCGAGGGCGATTTCCAGGCCGTGCTCTGCGGCAGCGGCGACCAGTCGCCGGAAATCCTCGCGGGTACCCAATTGCGAATGGATCGCCTCGTGCCCGCCTTCTTCACTGCCAATGGCATAGGGGCTGCCGGGATCGTCAGGTCCGGCGGTCAGGGAATTGTTCGGCCCTTTGCGAAAGCTGCGACCGATCGGATGGATCGGCGGGAAATACAGCACGTCAAAGCCCATGTCCTGAATCATTGGCAGACGTGAGTGCACGTCATTAAAAGTGCCGTGGCGATTACGATCGTCGGTGATCGAGCGCGGGAACAACTCATACCAACTGGCGAACTGTGCGAGCTCGCGCTCAACGTCTATCGGAAATTCAGCGCTCAGACTCAGGTAGGCACGATGATCGGCCTGAGCCATCAAGTCGGCGCTACGCTGGTGCAGAAACAATGCGACCTGCTCGGTTTCGAGCAGGCCCGACAATTCATGGTGCAACGCGGCGAGTTGTTCGCTCAGTTGCCCTTCACTGCGCTCGGCCGCTTGCTGGACGTACAGGCGCCCTTCCTGTAACTCCAGGCTGACCGGCACTGCGGCGGCGTGTTTTTTCTCCAGCTCGTAGCGAAAACTGGCGAACTGATCGATCCAGGCTTCGATGCAAAACACATAACGGCCCTGACTCGGCACCCGAAAGCTGCCTTGCCAGCCGTTATTGCCCAGATCGGCCATGACTTCGCTTTGCCAGGTGTCATCACTTTCGGCCCGCCAGCGCACACGCACCGCCAGTTTGTCGTGACCGTCGGCGAACACTTTGCTGGTGACCACCACGTCCTGGCCCTCTACGGCCTTGACCGCAAACTGGCCACCTTCGAGCGTCGGCATGGTGTTTTCAATGACAATGCGCGGCAGTAGCAGCGCTTGCGACAATGGCATGTGCGGGTTGTAGCTCAGTTCTGTCGGTTTTTCAGCCGTCATCGAGCATCTCTCCTTTACGCCCCATGGACGCTCAAGTGTCTGGTTGTCATCCCGTCGGGCCATCCGCCCGGCAATCAACTCACTTAGGTTCCGAGCAACCATCGCCGGGAAAAGTTCATCGGCATTTGGCCGGAATCAAATCCCTCAGTCGGTGGTCAGCAACTTAAGCACGACTCACGCCATGTGCCACTGGAGGCAGGAACGATGAACAATCCATTCCCGGCTGAAACACCCGATCCGAACATCGACAACCCGGTAATACCGCCGAGCGACCCGCAACCGGTGCCCGAGCAAGACCCACCCGGAACGAACCCTCCTCCAAGGGAAGAACCACCGACGACCATGCCACCTGTCATCGTTACACCGGAATAACGACCAATCGCCGTTTACCTGCAGGAGCGAGCCTGCTCGCGATGATTGTCAACAATGACGCGGGAAGCCTGATGCTCCGCGCAATACTCAGGACCAACGCGCCCAGGCTCGCTCCTTCCGTTAATTCTGTTGATCATTGTGGTCGTTGTTCTTCTCGAAGATTTTCACCACTCGGGGCATCGCGCTCAGAATCCCCAACGCCAGCAAAGTGCTGAGTACCGCCGTTGCTTCCCTCCCCAACCCGGCCGACACGCCAATGGCAGCGGTCATCCACAAACCGGCGGCGGTGGTCAGGCCTTTGACGTGACCTTCATCACCTTCCTCATTTTTCAGGATGGTGCCGGCGCAGAGAAAGCCGATCCCGGCGATCACACCCTGCATGACGCGGCTCATGGCATCGGCTTGCGAGCCGGACATCTGCGGCACCAGCACAAACAGCGCCGCACCGATGGCCACCAGCATGTGGGTACGAACGCCCGCTGCCTTGCCCTTGTGCTCACGTTCAAAACCGAGAATCCCGCCGAGCACCGCCGCCGTCACCAGGCGCACGGTAACGCGTGTCAGCTGTGACGCGTCGCCAATGTCGGCGAACTCCGCCTGCAGGGTCACCCAGACTTCATGCCACCAGGCATTCATGTTGTTTTTCCTTTTGAACGATCCATGGAGCATGGACCATGGCGACCATTAATCGGTTGCACAGAACGATATCCAGTGCAGACGCCCTAAAGTTTCAGTACTCGCAAAAAAACAGGGACATCGCCATGACCGTACGTATCGAAAACGAAACCTGCTTCTTTACCACTGAAAACGGCGAGGAAATTCGCCTGTGCCCCGATGTGACGATCGTCACGGACGGCGAAAAAGCCATGTCGGCGGTGGACATCGACGGTCAGCGCATTTACATCACTGAAGCCGAGGCTGATGCATTGACCGTAGCAGGTGCTGTCGATGGTCGCCGTCACTTGAAAGCCACGGACAGTGATTCGGTGATCTGACCGATCCTGTCGACTACAGCCGCAGGCGTCTGACAGGGGCGTTTGCGCCGCGCCTGGACGAGTGCTTCAACTTGTCGCAGGTCATTGCTCGTCCTTCATCTGATCTGCTTTTTATTGCAATACCTGAGTCTGTTATGCAAACAGATCGACGCTCATAGTGCGCCTGCCTGATGGAGGCTGATGAGCGAAAGACCATGAGCGAGAGAATCCCCGTCCGAACCGTTGAAACATTCGAACCTTCACGTGCAAAGATGAAGGTCAAATCCAGCGACAACCTGATTCACACACGCAGCTTCACCGGCCTTTTCCGCAACTTGCGCATAAGCGGTGCAGGACTGCTGTTCCTGTTGTTTTTCGGTACCGTATGGCTGAACTGGGGTGGACGTCAGGCGGTGCTATGGGATCTTGGCGAAAGCAAATTCCATATCTTCGGCGCCACGTTCTGGCCGCAGGACTTCATTCTGCTGTCGGCACTGCTGATCATCGCTGCGTTCGGTCTGTTCGCCATCACCGTATTCGCCGGCCGCGTTTGGTGCGGCTACACCTGTCCACAGAGTTCTTGGACGTGGATCTTCATGTGGTGCGAAAAAATCACCGAAGGCGAGCGCAATCAGCGCATCAAACTGCAAGCCGCGCCCTGGGGCTTGAACAAACTCATGCGTCGCTCAGCCAAGCACACCTTGTGGCTGGCCATCAGCCTGCTGACCGGCCTGACCTTCGTCGGCTACTTCACGCCGATCCGGCCGCTGGCCGAAGAACTGCTGACCCTGCAGATGAGCGGTGTCAGTTTGTTCTGGGTCGTATTCTTCACCGGCGCCACCTACATCAATGCCGGTTGGTTGCGTGAAGCGGTGTGCATGCACATGTGCCCGTATGCACGGTTCCAGAGCGTGATGTTCGACAAGGACACCCTGACCATTTCCTATGACGTCGCCCGGGGCGAAAATCGTGGCCCGCGCAAGCGTGAAGTCAAACCGGCCGAGGTCGGCCTGGGCGATTGCATCGATTGCCAGTTGTGCGTGCAGGTCTGCCCCACCGGCATCGACATCCGCGACGGCTTGCAAATGGAGTGCATCGGTTGCGCGGCGTGCATCGATGCCTGTGATTCGATCATGGACAAAATGGGCTACGCGCGCGGCTTGATCAGCTACACCTCCGAACGCCAGTTGCAGGGTGGCAAGACCCACTTGCTACGGCCACGGCTGATTGGCTACACCGCCGTGCTGTTGGTCATGATCGCGGCCTTGGTATTCGCCTTGATCGAGCGGCCTATGGTCTCGCTGGATGTCAGCAAGGACCGTGGCCTGTTCCGCGAGAACAGTCAGGGGCAGATCGAAAACATCTACAGCCTGAAAGTGATCAACAAAACCCAGCAGCGCCAGGATTACCAATTGACCCTCGTCAACGCTGACGGCTTCCAGTTGCAGGGCACGACCGACTTGAGCCTGGCACCCGGTGAAATTGTCGACGTGCCGGTCTCGGTGGTCATGACTGCCGAGCGGCCGACCAGCAGTTCGCAGAGCATCAGTTTCAAAATTGTCGACAGTGATGAACCGGGAATCTACAGCGTAGCGAAGAGCCGGTTTGTAGCGCCGATGAACCGTTGATCCTTTAAGATGCAGGCCTTTGTGGCGAGGGAGCTTGCTCCCGCTGGGGTGCGAAGCGCCCCCCAAAGAACTGGCGACTGCTGCGCAGCCGAGCGGGAGCATGCTCCCTCGCCACAGTTGATTGATTCGATCGCGGGATACCGATGAAACGCTACGAAAAATTCGCCGATGACATCGCTGAACTGATCCGCACCGGCGTCCTGGGTCCCGGCCAGCGCGTGCCGTCGGTGCGCTATGCGAGCCAGACCTACGGGGTCAGCCCGTCCACGGTGTTCCAGGCTTATTACCTGCTTGAGCGCCGTGGCTTGATTCGCGCCCGCCCGCGCTCCGGCTATTTCGTCAATGCCCACGCACCGCGGCCGTTTTCCGAGCCCGTGATCAGCAGCCAGGTCAACGAATCCACCGAGGTCGACGTCAGCGAACTGGTGTTCTCGGTCCTTGATTCGATCAAAGACCCGAACACCGTGCCATTTGGTTCGGCGTTCCCCAGCCCGACCCTGTTTCCGCTGCAACGCCTGTCGCGCTCGCTGGCCAGCGCCACCCGGGAAATGGACCCGCGCATGGTGGTCACCGACATGTCGCCGGGTAACCCGCAGCTACGCCGGCAGATTGCCCTGCGCTACATGGTTGGCGGACTGATGCTGCCCATGGAGGAACTGCTGATCACCAACGGTGCCCTCGAGGCGCTGAACCTGTGCCTGCAAGCGGTGACCCAGCCCGGCGACCTGGTGGCCATCGAAGCCCCGGCGTTCTACGCCTGCCTGCAAATACTGGAACGGTTGAAACTCAAAGCCGTGGAAATCCCGGTGCATCCGCGTGACGGCATCGATCTCGGGGTTTTGGCGCAAACCCTGGATCGATACCCGATCAAGGCTTGCTGGTGCATGACCAGTTTCCAGAACCCCATGGGCGCGACCATGCCTGAGGCCAAGAAACAACAACTGGTGCAATTGCTGCGCGGTCATCAGGTGCCACTGATAGAAGACGATGTGTATGCCGAGCTGTATTACGGTCAGCAGGCACCGAAACCCGCCAAGGCGTTCGATACCGAAGGCCTGGTGATGCATTGCGGCTCGTTCGCCAAAAGCCTTGCCCCCGGCTACCGCATCGGCTGGGTCGCTGCCGGCCGCTATGCGCAGAAAATCGAACGGCTGAAACTGATGACCTCGCTGTGTGCATCAATGCCAGCCCAGGCCGCCATTGCCGATTACCTGCAACACGGCGGCTACGACCGGCATCTGCGCAAATTGCGCCATGCGCTGGAAGATCAACAGAGCGCCATGCTGGCGGCCATTACACGCTATTTTCCCGCACAGACTCGTGTCAGCCAGCCAGCTGGCGGGTATTTTCTATGGCTGGAACTGCCGGCGCAGATGGATTCGTTGAAGTTGTTCCAGATGGCGTTGGCGCAAGGCATCAGCATTGCGCCGGGGCCGATCTTTTCGCCGGCGCAGCGGTTCAGGAACTGTATTCGATTGAATTATGGGAGCCCGTGGACCAAGGAATCGGAAAAGGCGATGGAGACGTTGGGGCGGATTGTGGGGTCGTTCTGATGGGTTGATGGTGTCTCGACTGACGCCATCGCCAGCAGGCTGGCGCCCACAATAGGGTGCAACACTCAACCCTGTGGGAGCCAGCCTGCTGGCGATGAGGCCAGTGCAATCAACTCAACTCTACGCTTAACGGCCACCGCCCAGATCGACGAACGTCCCCGTCGCATACGATGCCTTGTCCGACAACAACCACACAATCGCCTCGGCCACTTCATCCGGGCGCCCGCCCCTGGCCATGGGGATGGCCGACTCAAGTTTGCTGACCCGGTCCGGATCGCCGCTCAAGGCGTGAAAATCGGTGTAGATGTATCCGGGCCGAACCGCGTTGACGCGAATCCCCTCGCCTGCGACTTCCTTGGACAGGCCGACGGTGAAGGTGTCGAGTGCGCCCTTGGATGCCGCGTAGTCGACGTATTCATTAGGTGCGCCCAGACGGGCGGCGACCGAGGACACATTGACGATGCTGCCGCCTTGCCCGCCGTGTTTGGGCGACATGCGCAGGATGGCGTGCTTGGCGCACAGCATAGGGGCCAGAACGTTGGTCTTGAGGATTTTCAGGATGCGGAATTCGGACATTTCGTCGACCCGGGACTTTTGCCCGACGGTGCCAGCGTTGTTCACCAGCGCCGTAACCCGGCCCAGTTCGGTGTCCACTCGATTGAACAAGGCGATGACTTCGTCTTCGATGCTGACGTCTGCGCGAACCGCAATGGCTTGGGCACCGAGGGCACGAACCTGCTCCAGCACGCTCTGCGCAGCTTGTTCATCGGACTGATAGTTGATGCAGATCCGATAGCCTTGTTCGGCGGCCAACAGGGCGGTGGCGGCACCGATGCCACGACTGCCACCAGTGATGACGATGACTTTAACCATGCAGGCTTTCCCCATTTCAAGCGTAAGCGGTCGAGGGGAAGAATAACTGTCCTTCGCGGTTTTTGCATGAACCTGCTGCCAACCGATGTGCCGAGGGAGCTAGCGTCCGCTCTACTGCGCAGCATTCGCTGAACTGAGCGTTACCGAGGGCCGCTTCGCGACCCAGCGGGAGCAGCTCCCTCGCCACAGGTCAGGCGAGTTCCAATTGCTCCGCACGATGGATTTCAACCATGAAACGTTGCGCCGGCAACGGATGACCGAGCAGATAGCCTTGCAGCGAATCACAGCCGAGCTGGGTCAGGAAGTCCTGCTGCACACCGGTCTCCACGCCTTCGGCGACGATGCGCAAACCCAGTGCCTGACCGAGGGCGACAATCGCGGAAACGATCGCCGCGTCATCGCTGTCGCGCTCCAGGTCACGTACGAATCCGCGGTCGATTTTCAATTCATTGGCCGGCAGGCGCTTGAGGTACATCAAGCTCGAGTAACCGGTACCAAAGTCGTCGATGGACAGGTCGACACCCATGTCCGACAGTTCCTGCAACACCGTCATGCTCGCGTCGGCATCGCTCATGGCCGTGGTTTCGGTGATTTCCAGGGTCAGGCTGTTGGCCGGCAAATGGTGCGTGGCCAGCGCCTTGGCGACACTTTGCACCAGTCCGGCATGGCAGAACTGCAACGCGGAAAGGTTTACCGCGATACGCCAATCGGTGTAGCCCAGCACATACCACTCACGCATCTGCCGGCAGGCTTCGTTGAGTACCCATTCGCCAATGGGAATGATCAGGCCGGTCTTTTCCGCGAGTTCGATGAACTTGTCCGGCAGCAACATGCCCTGGGTCGGATGTTCCCAACGCAACAGCGCTTCGGCACCGACCGGCCGGCCGTTGCTGGCGTCGAACTTGGGTTGGTAATGCAAGCAGAATTGTTGATGCTCCACGGCATTGCGCAGGTCTTGCAACAATTGCAGTTGCTTGCGCGCGTTGCTGTTCATCGAAGCGTCAAAGAAGCTGTAACCGTTTTTACCCGCGCCTTTGGCGTGATACATCGCCGCGTCGGCGTTCATCAGCAATTCATGGGCACTCTGGCCATTACCCGGATACAGGGCGATGCCCACGCTGGCGGAGATCTGCAAATCATGTTCAGCGACGCGAAAAGCCCGGGAAATCAAGCTGACCTGACGTGCCGCCAGCCCCACCGCGTCGTTCGGTTCGGTCAACTGCACCAGCAACACGAACTCATCGCCACCGATTCGCGCCAGCGTGTCCTGGCTGCGCAGGTCTTCGCGCAGGCGCAGGCTGACTTCACGCAACAGCTGGTCGCCCATGTGATGACCGAACGCATCGTTGACCGGTTTGAAGCCGTCCAGATCGATGAACATCAGGGCAAAGCAACCGCCCTCGCCGTTGACCCGCGACATCGCCTGATCGATACGGTCGGCCAGCAAGACCCGGTTCGGCAGACCGGTCAGAGTGTCATGCAAAGCCAATTGTGTGAGTTCACGATTGGCCTCGGTCAGGGATTGGGCCAGGCTTGCGGTGCGGGCTTCCAGGCGGGCATCGAGAATCGAAGTCAGCAAGGCAATGCTCAGCACCGCCAGAGTAGTGATCAGTACGAGATTATCCAGGCCCTCGCCGTTAAGGCCATCGGTGGCCGCGCCACAGAAGCTGCCATCGGCAAACTGTGCAGCCGCCATACCGGTGTAATGCATGCCGACAATGGCAATCCCCATGATCACCGCCGCCCCGCCACGAATCAGCCGCACGTGAGGGGTGTTCCGACGCAAGTGGAAGGCAATCCACAACGCCGCACCGGACGCGGCGACCGCTATGAACAACGACGTACTGAACAGCGTCGGGTCGTAGTCGATTCCCGGCTGCATGCGCATGGCGGCCATGCCGGTGTAGTGCATCGCACTGATTCCCGCCCCCATCACCAGCGCACCGAACCCCAATTGCCACAGCGGCAATTGCGGCTGACTGACCAGCCACAGGGCGAAGCCGCTGGAGAGAATGCCGATCAGCAGCGAGAGCAACGTTATGGCGATGTCGTAGCCCAGATCGATGGGTAAATTGAAGGCCAGCATGCCGATGAAGTGCATCGACCAGATCCCCACGCCCATGGCAAACGCGCCCCCCGCCGTCCACAGGTGCACGGCCCGGCCCTTGGCCGTGGCGATACGGCCGGTCAGGTCGAGGGCGGTGTACGAGGCAAGAATGGCCACGCAAAGCGAAATGATGACCAGTGTGGGGGAGTAGCTACCGATGAGCATGGAAAGTTCTCGAAATCACCGCCGTATCGCTTCCATTCTCGGGGGCGCAAAAAGGGCGATTGTACTGATTCCAAATGAGAACGCACTCACAAAATTAGCAAAAGGCCATCAAGCCGATGAAACGCTTGTTTGATCCGAAGCCAGCGCTCTGAATCGGTGGATTCGAACGCTGGATTCGCCCCCGCCCCCCCTGCTGTTCCTACAGATTCTGCGGTGACACCTGCCCGTCCCAGCCGCCGCCCAGTGCAGCAATCAACTGCACGCTGGCGATCAAGCGGCTCTGCAACAAATCCAGGTTACTGCGCTCATTATTCAAGGCCGCCGCTTGCACCACGACCACATCGAGATAAGCGATCACACCGGCCTTGTACTGATTCTGGGTCAAGCGCAACGACTCGCGCGCGGCATCCAGCGCCTGTTGCCGCACGACGGCCTCATCCTGCAATACCTTGAGCTGGACCAGATAGTTTTCCACTTCACGAAAGCCATCGAGCACGGTCTGGCGGTACTTGGCCACGGTTTCGTCGTAGGCGGCTTCACTGCGGTCCACTTCAGCAGAGCGTTGCCCGCCATCGAACAACGTCATGGCCAGTTGCGGCCCCACCGACCAGAAGCGGTTCGGTACGCTGAACAGGTCTTTGGAGGTGCTACTGCTGTAGCCGCCATTCAGACTCAGGGTCAGGTCCGGGTAGTACGCCGCCTTCGCCACGCCGATGTTGGCATTGGCGGCGATCACCGAGCGCTCGGCCGAAGCAATGTCGGGGCGCCGTTCCAGCAGTTGCGAAGGCAGGCTCAGGGGTACCTCAGGCAGCGCCGGGATATTGGGGGTTTCTGCCAGGCTGAACTCTGCTGGCGGCAAGCCGACCAGCACGGCAATGGCATTTTCGAACTGGGCACGCTGCCAGATCAGATCGACCATGTCCGCTTCGGTACCCTTGAGCTGGGTCTGCGCCTGCGCCACCGCATCCTTGCCGGAAACACCGGCACGGTACTGGTTTTCGGTCATTTTAAGAGAGCGTCGATAAGCCTCGACCGTGGCTTCCAGCAGACGCTTTTGCTCGTCGATCACCCGCAATTGCAAATAGTTCTGCACCAGCTCCGATTGCTGGCTCAAGCGCATCGCCGCCAGGTCGGCAAAGCTCGCCTGGGCATTGGCCGTGTCGGCTTCGAGACCACGGCGCAGTTTGCCCCAGACATCCGCTTCCCAACTCACCCCGGCCTGAGCGGTGTAGGTGTCGCGAATACCGCTGGAAGAACTGGTCAGGCTGGAACTGCTGCTGCCGGTGCCCTGGCTGGAGCGGTTTTTGCCAAGGGTCAGGTCAACCGTTGGAAAAAACGCGCCCCGGGCGCTGCGCACCAATGCCTGGGCCTGGCGATACTGGGCTTCGGATTGCGCGACAGTCTGGTTGGAGCTGTTGAGTTTCTCGATCAGGCCATTGAGCTGCTGATCGCCATACAACTCCCACCACGCACCGCGAGCCAGGGAATCGCTCGGACTGGCCTGACGCCAGCCTGCCGCTTCCTTGTACTGCGCAGGTTCGGCGGTTTGCGGGCGCTGGTAATCCGGGCCGATGGCGCAGGCGCTGAGCAGGGCCGCGCACAGCGACAGGCCCAACAATCGCGAGCCTCGGGCGGTGATCAGCGGTGTAGCCAGGTTGAACAGCGAACGGTCAGTCATAGCGGAGTTTCCAGAGCAGCATCGGTACGCACCCCACGCCAGTGGTTGAAGCGATGGCGCAGTTTGTCGAGATAGAGGTAAACCACCGGGGTGGTGTAAAGGGTCAGCACCTGGCTGAAGATCAGCCCGCCGATAATGGTCAGGCCCAGCGGCTGACGCATTTCCGCGCCTTCGGCACGCCCCAGCAGCAACGGCAATGCACCGAGGATCGCGGCCAGCGTCGTCATCAGAATCGGCCGCAAACGTTGCAGGCAGGCGTTGCGAATCGACTCCAGCGGCGCCATGCCCTGATGCCGTTCCAGTTGCAGCGCCAGGTCGATCATCAGAATCGCGTTCTTTTTCACCACGCCGATCAGCAGGAACAGGCCCAGCAAGGAAATCAGGCTGAACTCGCCACCCAGCGCGTAAATCGACAGCAATGCGCCGACACCCGCCGACGGCAACGTGGAGAGAATCGTCAACGGGTGGATATAGCTTTCATACAGCACGCCAAGGACCAGATACACCGCCACCAGCGCGCCGAGGATCATCCACGGTTGGCTTTTCTGGGTGGCGGCAAAGGCATCGGCGGTACCGGCCATTTTCGCGATCACATCTTCAGGCAAACCCACCGAGGCAATTGCCCGCTCGATGGCGGCGCTGCCCTGCTCCACGGTTACGCCTTCGGCCATGTCGAAGGCGATGCTTTCCGAAGCGAACTGGCCTTCATGGCTGACCCGATCGTCTTCCAGGCTGTTTTCATAGCGAGCGATGGTCGACAGCGGGATCCGTGCGCCATCGGCGGTAATCACCTGCACCTGATTGAGGGTTATGGGATCCTGGGCGTATTTCGGGTTGACCTCCATCACGACCCGATATTGGTTCAGGCTGTCGTAGATGGTGGAAATCTGCCGCTGGCTGTAGGCGTTATTGAGCACCGCCGTGACCATGTCCATGTCCACACCCAGGCGCTTGGCCTGGTCACGATCGACAATCAACGTCACTTGCTGCGCACCCCGGCCTTCGCGGGCGTCAATCGCGGTCAGCTGCGGCAGCGCTTTAAGCGCGGTGACGACTTTCGGATACCACTCGCGCAGCGAGCCCAGATCGCCACTTTGCAGGATGTAGGAATACTGCGAAGAGGACTGCTCGCGGCCACCGCCGAATTGCAGATCCTGGTCGGCCATCAGCATCAGTTGTGCGCCGGGCACCTTGGGCATTTCCTTGCGCAGGCGTTCGATGACCTTTTGTGCGGAAATTCCGCGTTCCTTGATGGGCTTGAGGCGCACCAGCATGAAGGCGTTATTGGTGCCGTTCGAGCCCCCGATGAAGCCCGCCACGCTTTCGACCGCCTCGTCCTTCAACACCTCGCGGCGGAAAGTTTCCATTTTCGGCTGCATCACCGAGAACGAAAGGCCATCGTCGCCGCGCACGAAACCGATCAGCTGGCCGGTATCCTGCTGCGGCATAAATGTTTTTGGAACAACCACATACAACGCGATGTTCACGCCAATTGTCACAAACAGGCTAAGCAACGTCAGGCGTCGATGACGCAGCACCCAGTCCAGGCTGGTCGCGTATTTGCCGACCATCCACTCGTTCGCCCGCTGGCTCCAGCGTTGCAGACGGTTTTCCTGGCCCGGCGTGTGCGGCTTCAACCAACGCGCGCAGAGCATGGGCGTCAAGGTCAGGGAAACGATCAGCGACACCACAATCGACGCCGCCAGCGTGATGGAGAATTCGCGGAACAGGCTTTCGACAATCCCGCCCATGAACAGGATCGACAGGAACACCGCCACCAGCGACACGTTCATCGACAGCAAGGTGAAGCCGACTTCCTGCGCGCCCAGGTACGCCGCTTTCATGGGGCGAATGCCGGCGTCGATGTGCCGGGAAATGTTCTCCAGCACTACGATGGCATCGTCAACCACCAGGCCGGTGGCCAGAATCAGTGCCATCAACGACAGGTTGTTCAGGGAAAACCCGTACAGGTACATCACGGCAAACGTACCGACCAGCGACACCGGCACCGCCAGCGTCGGAATCAGCGAAGCGCGGAAATTGCCGAGAAACAGGAACACCACCAGAATCACCAGGGCCACGGCGATCAGCAGGGTCATTTCCGCTTCGTGCAGGGTGGCCTTGATCACCGGTGAACGGTCCATGGCCAGGTTCAGTTTGACACTGGCCGGCAGCACCGCCTGCAACGCCGGCAACTGGGCCTTGATCTCGTTGACCGTCTCGATGATGTTGGCGCCAGCCTGGCGGTTGATCACCAGCAGCACCGCCGCGTCATTATTGAAGAAACCGCTGTTGTAGCGGTCCTCGACGCCGTCGCTGACCTTGGCCACATCCTTCAGGCGCAAGGCTGCACCGTCCGCGTAGTGGATGATCAGCGATTCGTAATCCTTGGCCTTCTCCAATTGGTCGTTGGCCTGCACCTGCCAGAGGCGCTGGGCATCTTCCACCGAGCCCTTGGGCCGGCGTACGTTGGCCTCGGCGATGGTTTTACGTACATCGTCCAGCGCGACGCCGTACTGGTTGAGCGCCTGGGGTTCGAGTTCGATACGCACGGCCGGCAGGGAACTGCCGCCGATCTGCACTTCACCCACGCCCTGTACCTGGGACAGGCTCTGGGACAGGATGGTGGAAGCCAGGTCGTACAACTGGCCCTTTTCCAGTACATCAGAGGTCAGCGACAGCACCATGATCGGCGCCTGGGACGGGTTGACCTTCTTGTACGTCGGCATACTGCGCATGCCGCTGGGCAACAGATTGCGCGAAGCATTGATCGCCGCTTGCACTTCCCGCGCCGCGCCATTGATGTCGCGATCGAGATCGAATTGCAGGATCACCCGGGTCGAGCCCTGACTGGAGCGACTGCTCATGGTGTTGACCCCGGCGATGGCGCCGAAGGAACGCTCCAGCGGCGTGGCCACGGTCGACGCCATGACCTCCGGGCTCGCGCCAGGCAAACTGGCCTGAACCACGATCACCGGAAAGTCCATTTGCGGCAACGGCGACACGGGCAGAAGGCCGAAACTCACACCGCCCAGCAGCATGATCGCCAGGCTCAGCAACATGGTCGCCACCGGGCGCTTGATGAAAGGACCGGAGAGGTTCATGGCTGCTCTACCGCGTCCGCAGGCTCAGGCTTGCGCCCCCAGCGCCGACCGAGACGGTCGAAATACAGGTAGATCACCGGCGTGGTGAACAGCGTCAGAACCTGGCTCAGCAACAAACCACCCACCATCACCAGACCCAACGGCTGGCGCAGTTCTGCGCCGGAACCGGTGGCCAGCATCAACGGCACGGCACCAAACAACGCCGCCAACGTGGTCATCAGGATCGGCCGGAACCGCAACAGCGCCGCCTGATAAATCGCTGTCTGCGGGTCCATGCCCTGATTGCGTTCGGCATCGAGGGCAAAGTCGATCATCATGATCGCGTTCTTCTTGACGATACCGATCAGCAAAATGATGCCAATGATCGCGATCATCCCCAGGTCATTGCCGCTCAGGATCAACGCCAGCAAGGCGCCGACCGCCGCCGAGGGCAAGGTCGAGAGAATGGTGATCGGGTGGATGTAGCTCTCGTAAAGCACGCCCAGCACGATGTACATGGTCACCACCGCCGCCAGGATCAGCAGCAAAGTACTCGACAGCGAAGCCTGGAACGCCTCGGCAGCGCCCTGGAACTGGGTCTGCACACCGATCGGCATGCCGATGTCCTTTTGCACCTGCTCGATGATCTCGACCGCATGCCCCAACGCCACGCCGGGCGCGAGGTTGAACGACATCATCACCGCCGGGAACTGGCCAATGTGGGTAATCGCCAGTTGCGCCTGGCGCTCTTCGATGCGCGCCAGACTGGACAAGCGCACCTGCCCGCCATCGGTGGTCTTGACGTGGATCTGGTCCAGCGCCTGCGGGCCGATTTTCTCGCCGGATTGCGATTGCAGCACCACCCGATACTGGCTGGCCTGGGTGTAGATCGTGGAAATCTGCCGCTGACCGAAGGCGTCATACAGCGCATCGGTGATGTTCGACACCGACACGCCGAGCCGCGACGCCGCATCACGGTCGATCACCAGATAGACCTGCAAGCCCTTGTCCTGCAAATCGCTGGCGACATCAGTCAGTTCAGGCTGTTGTGCCAACGCCTCCACCAGACGCCCACTCCACAGGCTGAGCAGTTCGGAGTCCGGCGAGGACATGCTGAACTGGTACTGCGTGCGGCTGACCCGGTCCTCGATGGTCAGGTCCTGTACCGGCTGCATGAACAGGCGGATGCCCACCAGTTTGTCCAGTTCCGGTTGCAGGCGCGCAATCACCTCAGTGGCGCTCAGGTCGCGGTCACTGTGGGATTTGAGGTTGATCAGCAAGCGGCCACTGTTGAGTGTCGAGTTGTCGCCATCCACCCCGATGTAGGACGACAGGCTCTCGACCGCCGGATCCGCGAGGATGACCTTGGCCAGCGCTTGCTGACGCTCACTCATCGCCGCGAAGGAAATCGACTGCGGCGCCTCGGAAATGCCCTGGATCACCCCCGTGTCCTGCACCGGGAAAAAGCCCTTGGGCACCACCATGTACAGAAACACAGTCAGCGCCAAGGTACCGATGGCCACCATCAGCGTCAGCGGTTGGTGCTTGAGCACCCACTGCAACTTGCGCCCGTACGCCGCGATCATCCAGTCGATGAACGCGCCGCTGGTCCGGTAGAAACGACCCTGTTCCTGTTCCTTGGGCTCGCGCTTGAGCAGGCGCGCGCACATCATCGGCGTCAGGGTCAGGGACACCACAAGCGAAATCAGGATGGCGACCGCCAGGGTAATGGCGAACTCGCGGAACAGGCGCCCTACCACATCGGCCATGAACAGCAGCGGAATCAGTACGGCGATCAGCGACAGGGTCAGGGAAATCAGGGTGAAGCCGATCTGTTTTGCGCCCTTGAGCGCGGCGTTCAGTGGGCTGTCGCCCTCCTCGATAAACCGGGAAATGTTCTCCAGCATGACGATCGCATCGTCCACCACAAAACCGGTGGCGATGGTCAGGGCCATCAGGGTCAGGTTATTGACCGAGAACCCCGCCAGGTACATCACGCCGAAGGTGCCGATCAGCGACAGCGGCACGGCCACCGACGGAATGATCGTCGCACTGGCCCGGCGCAGGAACAGGAACGTGACCATGACCACCAACGCAATGGCGATCAGCAGTTCGTGTTGCACGTCCTTGACCGAGGCACGGATGGTCTGGGTGCGGTCGGTGAGCACAACCACATCGAGACCAGCCGGCAGGTTGTCGGTGATGCTCGGCAGCAAGGCCTTGATCCGGTCGACCACTTCGATGACGTTGGCTCCGGGCTGGCGCTGGATGTTCAACAACACCGCCTGGTTTTCGTTGGCCCACGCGGCCAGACGCTCGTTTTCGGCACCGTCGACGATTTCCGCCACGTCCTTGAGGCGCAGGGGCGCACCGTTGGCGTAAGCGAGGATCAGGTTGGCGTAGTCCTTGGGCGAGGTCAGTTGATCGTTTGCATCAAGCATCGACACCCGGGTCGGGCCGTCGAAGTTGCCCTTGGGCTGGTTGACGTTCGAGGCACCGATCAACGTGCGCACGTCGGACAGGTTCAGGCCGTTGGCGGCGAGCGCCTCGGGGTTGACCTTGATTCGCACGGCCTGACGCTGACCACCGGCAATGCTGACCATACCGACGCCGCTGATCTGGGCAATCTTTTGCGCCATGCGGGTGTCGACCAGGTCATTGAGCTTTGGCAACAGCATGGTTTTGGAGGTGATGGCCAGGGTCAGCACCGGCGTATCGGCCGGGTTGACCTTGTTGTACACCGGCGGCGCCGGCAGGTCCGAGGGCAGCAGATTGGTGGCGGCATTGATAGCCGCTTGCACCTGCTGCTCGGCCACGTCCATGTTGATGTCGAGGCTGAACCGCAAGGTCAGGACCGACGCACCGCCAGAACTGGTGGAGGCCATTTGCGTCAGACCGGGCATTTGCCCGAACTGGCGTTCAAGGGGCGCAGTCACGGCGCTGGTCATGACATCCGGGCTGGCGCCGGGATAGAGCGTCATGACCCGAATGGTCGGGTAGTCGACCTGGGGCAAGGCCGACACGGGCAGCAACCGATAGGCGATCACACCGGCCAGAATAATGGCCAGCATGCTCAGGGTCGTCGCTACCGGACGAAGGATGAACAGCCGCGAGAGATTCATGCGCCGTCCTTTTTCGCCTTGTCGGCTGGTGCCGGTTCAGTCGTGGTAGCCGCGGATTTGCCCTGTAGATGGCCGGCTGGGCTGGTCGGCACTTGCTGCGGATCGTTGACCACTTCCACATCGCTGCCGTCCTTCAAGCGATCAGTGCCTTCCAGCACCACACGATCACCGGCGGCCAGGCCTTCGGTGACCACGGTGTTCTCACCGTCGCTGGCACCGATCTTGAGTTGACGAATCTTGACCTTCTTGTCACCGTCCAGGGCATAGACGAACGTGCCATTGGTGCCGAACTGAATCGCCGCCGAAGGTGCGAGCACCACGCCTTTGAGGGTGTCGGCCAGCAGGCGCACATTGACGAACTGGTTGGGAAACAGCGCCTGGTCACGGTTGTCGTAACGCGCCTTGAATTTCAGGGTGCCGGTGGTGACATCGATCTGGTTGTCCAGGCTCTGCAACACGCCGGTGGCCTGCAATTTGGTGTCGCCGCGATCCCAGGCCTCGGCTGGCAATTTTGCGCCACTGCGATAGCGCGCCAGCACTACATCGAGGCTGTTCTCCGGCAAGGTGAATGCCACGCTGATCGGTTGTGTCTGGGTAATGATCGCCAGCGCCGTGGTGTCATTGGCCGCTACCAGGTTACCGACATCGAGCTGACGCAAACCGACGCGACCAGCGATGGGCGCACGGATCCGGGTGAATTCGAGATTGAGCTTGGCGTCGTTGACTGCCGCCTGATTGGTCTTGACCGTGCCCTGGTACTGGCCGACCAGTGCTTCGGCGGTGTCCAGGGTCTGCTTGGCGATGCTGTCTTCGCGATAAAGGCCGCGATAGCGCTCGACGTCGACCTGGGCGTTCTTCAGTTGCGCCTGATTCTGCAGCAAGGTGCCTTCGGCCTGGAGCAGCGCGTTCTGGTAAGGACGCGGATCAATCTCGGCCAGCAGATCGCCGGCCTTGACCATCTGCCCTTCCTCGAAATGGATCTTGACCAGCTCACCGCCCACGCGGCTGCGCACATTGATCGTGTTCAGCGCGGTGACCGTGCCCAGCGCCTTGTAATACAGCGGGAAGTCACCGGTGACCGCCGGCGCCACACGCACCGGAACGGGCCCGGACGCCCCGCCGAACCCCGGACGCATACCGCCCGAACGGCCTGTGTGTCCGGCCACGGCTTTCTGCCCCGCCCCCTCTTTGGGCGCAGTACTGCCGGGCCAGAATTTCCAGCACAGGCCAGCGATGACCAGCAGGACAAGCAGGCCGAACAGCCAGCGACGAGGACTACGGGAAGCAGAGGATTGCATTGAATGATCAACCATTGGGCGCGTGGGCTTGTTTTACATGAGGCTGAACGATAAGCACTGGCGGGTCTTAAGCAAAGCGCCTTTACCGGCAATTTACCTTCGGCTTACGTAACAGGAAATGTATCCAAGACACTGAAACACAAATGAAAACGGCCTGGACAGAGGGGTAATGCTATTCAGTTAAGGACGAACACTGCACCTGTGGCGAGGGAGCTTGCTCCCGCTGGAGCGCGAAGCGGCCCCAAAAAATGGGACTGCTACGCAGTCCAGCGGGACGGTGCGGCGCTCCGGCAAGCTCCCCCTCCACAGGTTACTGATTACTCGCTCTATCTCTTAACTGAACAGCATTGTTGAGATTAGGAGGCGTTAAACTTTGTAAAGGTATGCTTATTTCAGGGCAGCGAGCGCTGCTTCGTAGTTCGGCTCTTCAGCGATTTCCTTGACCAGTTCGCTGTGCAGCACGTTGTCATTCTCGTCCAGAACCACCACGGCACGGGCAGTCAGGCCTTTCAGTGGGCCGTCAGCGATGGCCACGCCGTAGTTTTCGATGAACTCGGCACCGCGCAGGGTCGACAGGTTCTGGACGTTTTCCAGGCCTTCGGCACCGCAGAAACGAGCCTGGGCGAATGGCAGGTCGGCGGAGATGCACAACACCACGGTGTTGGCGACATCGTTGGCCTGGGCGTTGAACTTGCGCACGGACGTGGCGCAGGTCGGGGTGTCGACGCTTGGGAAGATGTTCAGCACTTTGCGCTTGCCGGCAAAGTCTTTCAGGGTGACGTCGGACAGATTGCCGGCAACCAGAGAAAAGGCTGGCGCCTTGGAACCGGCTTGAGGCAGTTGGCCGTTGACTTGAACCGGGTTGCCTTTAAGAGTGACTTGAGCCATGAACGGAGTCCTTCTGAACGTTGTGGTAGAGAATTTTGAAGAGGTCGAAGTTAACCACGAAATGGCCCGGTGACCTACCCCGGATACAAATCGTGAAGTATTGCTTTGCCAGTCACCACCAAACCCTGTGGGAGCCGGGCTTGCCCGCGATGACGGCCGTACATTCAACACCGCTGTGACCGACCGATTGCTATCGCTGGCAAGCCAGCTCCCACAGAGAATCGCGGTGTTACATAAATAATCGCTACGCATCGCAATACCGCGCCTAAGGTTCTTTCAGTTTTTTTGGACGCGCTGTCGATTTGCGTCCTCACCATTCGACCATTAGCGAATCGTTCAAATCATGCGGAGAAACCACCATGCGCTTCATGATCATCATCAAAGCCAGCCAGGATTCCGAAGCCGGCATCATGCCCAGCACCGAACTGCTGACCGCCATGGGCAACTACAACGAAGAACTGGCCAAGGCCGGCATCCTGCTCGCTGGCGAAGGCCTGCATCCGAGCAGCAAAGGCGCCCGCGTGCGCTTCGCGGGTGATAAACGCACGGTCATCGACGGCCCCTTTGCCGAAACCAAGGAACTGATCGCCGGTTTCTGGCTATGGCAGGTGAAATCAAAAGAAGAAGCCGTCGAATGGGTCAAGCGCTGCCCCAACCCAATGCCCGGCACCGAATCGGAAATCGAGATTCGCCAGGTATTTGAAATGGAGGATTTCGGTGCAGAGCTGACGCCGGAATTGCGGGAGCAGGAAGAGCGGGCGTTTGGCAAGGGCAAGCAGTCCTGAGCCATTTTCAAGTGAGTTGCCATGATGCGCTGGCATGATCACGTCCCGAGTGGACGTGATCTCCGACGGGCTCTACCTCTGCTAAACCGCTTACTTTTGCTCAGCGTCAGTGAGCGTGATGTTTTGCATCAAAATGCCAGTTTCCAGGAGGCTACAGCGCCTTGCGGCATTGCCTACAACTACGCCAGAATCCGCCGGCTTGTGCGTCCCAGAGGCCGTCGGTAACTTGATTGGCGTCGCTGATTGTCAGTGACCGGGTTTAGTAGCCCGGCTTGTTGCTAACGGTTGCATGAGTGTCATCTGGTCAGGTATTCACCTGTATGTGATGGCGGCTGTGCGCATGGCATCTTCGGGTGCACCGGGTTTGGCAACGTACCGGTCTACTAACTTGCGCATAGCTGCCACCCTTTCGTTTAGTAGCGAGATGGTTGCGCCCCCTACTTTTAGAGGTACGTTGCCATGACCAAATCGAGTTCAACTCCACCGGACACCGATCCAGACACCTCCAGCCAATCTCCCCACCAACCCAGCAACATCTTCCTCATCGCCCCCAATATCGACAATCAAACCCTGCTGGCATATGCCTGTGAATCGCTGGCCTCGGCGAATGTCATGGCCAGTGATTTCGCCAGATATCTGCAAGGCTCGCAGAGCAATACGCTGCTGGGGATTCAGCAATCGATCATGCTCGGGGAGCTGGCAGTCAACCGGGTGCTGGACAACCTCGACCCGCCCTGATTCACACTGAGCTCCACATCCCTGAAACCCGCCGTTTGTTTCATTACAGACTGCGGGTTTTCTAGTTCCAGCAACCCCTCCCGCCTTCAACCCACTGATTTTTATTAACTTTTTAGTACACAAGAAAATCAAAAAACTTGTACAAAAAACTAAATAGTTAACACTTTTGGCTGGATTTCCCTCATATTGCTGCTACCTTCAAGGACGTGTCCTACGGGCTTGAAGGAAAGGGATTACGCAGTAACGGCCATCAAGTGCCGAGTCATCCAAGTGAGCCACCAGGGAGCCGGGGGAATCATGTCAAACACATTGGGGAAGCACGCCTTTCTTTTGGCGTTTTCGTTCGTGCCTTTTATTTACGCGCACGCGGATGACGCCGAGACCGCCAACAAAAGCAACAACCCCCTGAACATCGCACCGGGGATGAGTCTGCAGGACTATTACACCCCGAAGTTTTACGACTCCAATATCCACACCAACGATCTGTTGGTGCGTGGCACACTGCCGATTGCGCCCAACGACTTCATCGGTGTCCCGCAGTTGATACGTGCCACTGCGCCGATCAGCACTCGCCCCGACCCCAGCAGCGGCTACAGCACCGGTGAGGGCGACCTCAACCTGTTCGATATCTTTTTGCTCAAGACCGAGGGTGTGCAATTGGGTGTTGGCCCGATGATCACCGCGCCCACCGCCGATCAGGACGAGCTCGGCACCGGCAAATGGCAAGGTGGTCTGGCCGCCGTCGCCATCGATTCCTCGCCCCGGGGCCTTTTGGGTGCGCTGGTGCAATACCAGAGCTCTTTCGCAGGTGATAGCGACCGGCCCCACGTCGAAAGCGCAACCTTGCAGCCTTTCATCATTCACAACCTGGAAAAAGGCTGGTACCTGCGTTCAACCGGTACCTGGACCTTCGACCTGAAAAACGACACCCACTACATCCCACTCGGTTTGGGTGGCGGCAAAGTCTGGAAGTCCGGTTCCAATATCCTCAACGCGTTCATCGAGCCGCAGTGGACCGTCGATCACAAAGGTGATGGCTTGCCGAAATTTACACTGTACGCCGGCCTCAATGTCACGTTCGGCAAATAGGGATTTTTATATGCACATTGCACTTCGCGCCGCCGGTTTCAGCCTGATGACCATGTTCGTCAGTTGTGGGGTCGGTGCGCAGGAGCTGGACACGCGAATCGGCAAGATCAGCATGGAAGGCGAGCTGCCGGCCCACGACTCCGTCGCCAAACTGTACGCTGAACTGGATTTCCAGCAGGCCACCCAGAGTTACCTGTGGGCCTTACCACTGGTGTCTTACGCGCAATGGCAGGCAGAGTTTCGCGACAAACTCGGCGCCCACAGTGGCGACCTGATGGTACTCAACAGCTACGAAGACAAGCTCGGTGTGATCACCGCCAATGCCACCACGCCGTATATCCTCGGCTTTGTCGATTTGAATGAAACCGGGCCGCTGGTCATTGAATTGCCGTCAGGCCCAACGGCGGGCGGCATCGGTGATTTCTGGCAGCGGGCGATCATCGACATGGGCCAGACCGGCCCGGACAAAGGCAAGGGCGGCAAATACCTGGTGCTGCCACCGGGCGCCGAGCCGCCGGCCGATGCTGGCAAGTATTACCTGGCCAAATCGGAAACCATGAACGTGCTGGTGGGTTTTCGTGTGCTCGATCCGGACCCGGCCAAGGGCAAGGCACTGGTCGAACAATTCAAGATGTACCCCTACGCCCAACGTGCCGAGCCGACCAAGACCAAACTGCTCACTCCCGGTGGCAAAGCCTGGTCCGGCACCCAGCCACGCGGCCTGGCGTATTGGCAGCGCCTGCACCAGATCATCCAGAAAGAACCGGTCAACGAACGCGACCGCTTTTACATGGCCATGCTCGCCAGCCTCGGCATCGAGAAAGACAAGCCGTTCAACCCCAATGACAACCAGCGCAAGGCACTTGAGCAAGGGGCACAGGTCGGTGAGCTGATCGCCAAGGCCAACACCTTCGCCAAGCGTTTCCCGGATGCACAGTACTGGCCTGATCGGCAATGGGACACGGTGCTGAACATCGCCGAGCCATCGCAACGCGTGGCCTATTACGACCAGCTGTGGGAACGCAGTGCGTGGTTCTACGAAGCGGTCACCAACACCAAAGGCATGGTCTCGAAAACCCCGGGCCTCGGTCAGACCTACCTGGGCGCATACACCGACGCCAAGGGTGAATGGCTCGACGGCGGGAAAAACTATCGCCTGCACGTCGGCGCCAATCCTCCGGCCAAGCAGTTCTGGTCGATGACCGTGTACGACATCGACAGTCGCTGCCTGATCGACAATCCGCAGCGCAAGGCCGACCTCTCCTCGCGCCAGGACCTGAAGAAAAACGCCGATGGGTCCGTCGACCTGTACTTCGGCCCGACCGCGCCAAAAGGCTTCGAGAATAATTGGGTACAAACCCTGCCGGGCAAGCACTGGTTCAGTTACTTCCGTCTGTACGCGCCGACCGAGGCCTATTTCGACAAAAGCTGGAAACTCGACGACATCACAAACGTGGAATAACGCCCGCGATTGCAACAAGGACGCATGATGAATCAACGTAACGTGCTGTTGACCGTAGTGACCCTGGCGCTGAGCACCAGTGCCTGGGCCGAGTTCACAGCCACCCCGGAACAAGCAAGAGGCATCGCCAAGGAAGCCTATTTATACGGTTTCCCGGTGGTGGAGATGTACAAGACGCTCTACACCCAGGCCGTAGACGAGACGAGCGCGAACTTCAAGGCGCCGTTCAATCAGATCGGCAACACCGCCAAGGCCTTTACCGCCAAGGACACCGCGTTCGTCACGCCGAATGCTGACACGCCCTACTCCTTCGTGTGGATGGACTTGCGCGCAGAACCGCTGGTACTGACGCTTCCGCCCGTCGAAGAGCACCGTTATTACTCCGTGCAGCTGATTGACGCCTATACGCAAAACTTCGCCTACCTGGGCACCCGCAGCACTGGCAATAACGGTGGCCATTTCATGATCGCCGGCCCCGACTGGCAGGGTAAGCAACCGTTGAACATCGATCGGCTGCTGCGCAGTGAAAGCAACATCGCCTACGCGCTGTATCGCACCCAGCTGTTCGACGACGCGGACTTGGCCAAGGTCAAGCAGATCCAGAAGGGTTACAAGGTCGAAACCCTGAGTCATTACGACAAGCACAAGGCGCCGCCGGCCCCGGCAAAAATCGCCTGGCCCAAACCCGCGCCGACCATGAGCGACACCCCGGACCTGTTCCGCTACCTGAATTTCATGCTGGCCTTCACCCCGCCCCAGGACGTTGAAAAGGATCTTCTTGCACGTTTCAAAACCATTGGCATCGAAGCCGGCAAACCATTCGACCTGAGCAAACTGAGCGCCGATCAACGCCAGGCCCTGGAAGATGGCATCGCTGACGCGAAAGCAGAGTTCGCCCAATTCAAGAAAAGCAGAGTCGATACCCACGAAGTCACCAGCGGCGATTTTTTTGGCACCCGCGACCACCTCAAGGGCAACTACCTGTACCGCTACGCGGGCGCCAACATGGGGATTTTCGGCAATTCCGCTGAAGAGGCGAATTACATCGGTTACTTCGTCGACAAGGACAACCACCCTGTCGATGCCTCGAAGCACGACTACACCTTGCATTTCGATAAAGGTGCACTGCCCCCGGCCGACGCTTTCTGGTCGCTGACGATGTACGACGGCAGGAACAAACTGCTGGTGGCCAATCCGCTCAATCGCTACCTGATCAACTCGCGCATGCTGCCGGACCTCAAGCTCGACGCGGACGGCGGCCTGACCCTTTACATACAAAACAAGGCACCGGCCAAAGAGCTGGAAAGCAACTGGCTGCCAGCACCGAACGGCCCGTTCTATGGCGTATTGCGCCTCTACTTGCCGAAACCGGAAGTCAACAGCGGCCAATGGAAAATGCCGTTGCTGACACCCGTCAACCAACAAGATCAATAAGCGGAGTCAGTGATGATCAAGCCCTGTGTTGTGCGCCCATTGTTGGCGCTGTGCATGATCGGCGGCAGTCCGCTGGTGTTGGCCGTTGAAGGCGGCGTCGGCCGGCCGATCACCGGGCAGCAGGTTTTTTCCAATGCCGGGATCGTGCCGCCCGAACCGGGCTGGGTCATGTCGCTGACCAGCATCTGGTATGACGGCGATCTCAAGGGCAACACCCAAGTGCCGATTGTCGGCGCGTTGAGTACCGGGCTGGACATGAAGGTTTCCTACACCATGGCCAACTTCACCCATGTCTGGGACACCGGCAAGGGACGCTGGAACTACGCCTCGGCCATCGGCGTGCCCGTGCAGTACACCGACGTCACCGCCAACATCACAGGTCCTCGCGGCAGAACCCTGGGGACAGAAGACACAGGCACCCAGTTTGCCGACATGCTGGTGACACCGATCGCCGCCGGCTATCACTTCGACGAGGTCAACCATATCTCGTTCTCGCTGCCGATCTACTTGCCGACCGGCGCCTATAACGACGACCGCTTGGCCAACCCCGGGCAGAACACCTACACCTTCATGCCTACCGTGGCGTTCACTCATCTGGATGGCAAAGGTGGCGAGTTTACGCTGTCCAGCGGTCTGGAGTTCTACAGCGAAAACGACGCCACGGATTACCAGAACGGCGATCTATTCACCTTCGACGCGCTCTGGACCCACGGCTTCGGCAATGGCTGGGCTGCCGGTGTGGCCGCCGGTTACATCCAGCAGATCAACGACGATAGCGGCAGCGCCACCAGCGGTTTTCGCGGGCGCTCGGTGGGCGCCGGTCCTGTCGTGGGCTGGACCGGCAAGTTTGCCGACGCCGAAGCCAACCTGAGCCTGCGCTGGGTGCCGGAGTTCGACACCAAGAACCGGCCGGAAGGCAATGGTATCGCCGTCAACATGACACTGGCATTTTTCTAGGAGGCCGCGTGACTGCGCTCAATGACCTCAACGCCCTGCAAGCCAGCATCGCCGAAGCAGTGCTCGGCCAGGACCAGGTGATCCGGCAAATCCTCCTCGGCCTGTTGGCCAACGGGCACCTGCTGCTGGAAAGCCTGCCCGGGCTGGCCAAGACCCGCACGGTGAAAGCGCTGGCCAAGCACCTGGACGCGAAAATGAGCCGCATCCAGTTCACCCCGGACTTACTGCCATCGGACATCACCGGTGCCGAGGTGCTGCATCAGGTCGACGGGCAAAACCAGATCCAGTTCCAGCCCGGCCCGCTGTTCGGCAACCTGATCCTGGCCGACGAAATCAACCGCGCCCCGGCCAAAGTCCAGGCCGCGTTGCTCGAAGCCATGGAAGAACGGCAGATCACCGTGGCCGGCAACAGCCATGCCTTGCCGGAACTGTTCATCGTCGTTGCCACCCAAAACCCAATCGAACAGGAAGGCACCTATCCGCTGCCGGAAGCGCAGATGGACCGTTTCCTGATGAAAGTGCTGCTGGATTACCCGAGCGCGGAAAACGAAAGCCAGGTACTGCGCCTGCTGCGTGAGGAAGAACAGGCCCTCGGCGCCAAAGCCCCCGCGGTCAAAGGCTTCGAGCTGTCGCAAGAGGTCATTTTTGCCGCGCGCCGGGAAGTCAGTGCGGTGCACGTGTCCCCCGCCATCGACCGCTACCTGATCGACCTGATCAACGCCACGCGCCACCCGGCTGATTACGACGCCGACCTAGCTCGCTGGATTGCCATCGGTGCCAGCCCTCGCGGCGGGATCGGCCTGGACCGTTGCGCCCGGGCCGATGCGTGGCTGCAAGGCCAGGACTTCGTCTCACCGGATAACGTGCGCGCCGTGGTGCACCCGGTGCTGCGTCATCGCCTGCAACTGAGCTACGACGCGGTGGCCGATGGTGTCACCGCCGATCAAGTGCTCGACCGTTTGCTCGATAAAGTTGCGATTCCTGCATGAATACCGATGGTCTGGTCTACGTCTCTCTGGCGCAATTGATGGCCTTGGAGTTCAAGGCCCGTGACCTGAGTTTTGCTGCCCGCCAACCGCAAGGCAGCATTCTGGCCGGCAACCATGCGTCTCGTCTGCGCGGACGGGGTCTGAATTTCGACGAATTGCGCCGTTATCAACCGGGAGACGACCTTCGGCACCTCGACTGGCGCGCCTCGCTGCGTACCGGTAAACCGGTGGTGCGCACCTTCACCGAAGAGCGCGATCGCCCGGCGTTGATCCTGGTCGATCAACGCATGTCGATGTTCTTCGGTTCGCAACGCAGCTTCAAATCCGCGGTCGCCGCCGAGCTGGGCGCGCTGGCGGCGTGGATGGTGTTCAACGCCGGCGACCGGGTCGGCGGGCTGGTGTTCAACGACCGGCGCATCGACAGCATCGCGCCGCTGCGTAGCCGCAAACGCATCGAAGCGTTGTGCAGCCGCATCGCCGAACAGAATCAGGCGTTGAATGCCGCCAACCCGGACGCTGAAGGTCAAGACCAGCTCGACAAGGTCTTGCAACAGTGCCTGGCCGTGGCCGGTCACGATCACCTGATCTGCATCGTCAGTGACTTTGCCGGTGCCGGCGAACGAACCTTGCAGCTGATGCGGCAGCTTGCGGCGCACAACGATGTGATCGCCATGCAGGTCTACGATCCCTTGGCCTTGAATCTGCCGAAAAATGGCCGGCTGCTGATCACCCAAGGCCAGCTCCAGGTTGAACTGGCGGTGGAACGCCGTCAGGTGCACCAGCCGTTGGGCGACTTTCTCAGCGGCCGGCTCAAGGATGTGGCCACGCTGCTGCGGCGCAGTCAGGTGCCACTGATGATGTTCAGCACCGCCGTTGAAGCTCACGAACAATTGCGCGCCGAGTTGGGCAAGCAGTCGGGAGCGCGGCGATGAACCCGAATATTCCGGGCATCGAGCAGCTCAAGGAAATCGCCTTGCCGGCACCGATCAGTTATGCGCCGCAAACCTGGGGTTGGTGGATGCTTTTGGCAGTATTGGTTGTTGCGATTTCATTACTGACCGCCCGCCGATATCGGCATTGGCGGCGTGATCGCTATCGGCGTGAAGCCCTGGTGCGGTTGGCGCAGTTGCAAAAGCGCAGTGATGACCTGAACGCATTGCGCGAGCTTCCAGAACTGCTCAAGCGCGTGGCCATCTCAATGCCCCGCACAAACCCTGTAGGAGCGAGGCTTGCCCGCGATGCAGACGCCTCGGTCCCCCAGACCAACCGCGTCATCGTTCATCGCGGGCAAGCCATGCTCCTACAGGGGCCTGCTGCGCTTGGAAAAGAGGATTGGCAGGCTTTTTTGCAACGGCACAGTAAAGAGCCACTCCCCGCCGATTTCAGTCAGCAACTGGCCCTGCTTGCCTATGCACCGGATGCGGTGTTGCGCGCCCTGCCCCCCGAACAACGCCAACAGTTGTTCGACACCTGCAAACTCTGGGTGGAGCGGCATCATGTGGCAGCTTGAATACCCGTGGCTGTTATTGCTGCTGCCCTTGCCGTGGCTCGGTTATCGCTACCTGCCTGATTATCGCGAAGCTCGCAGCGCGGTCCGGGTGCCGTTTTTCGGCGCCATGAGCCGTGCGGTTGGCCAGGCGCCAAGCCAGGCCGGAACTCGCACCAACCACTGGCAGTTGCTGCTCAATCTGCTGGTGTGGGCGCTGTTGCTGCTGGCGGCCGCCCGCCCGGTGTACGTGGAAAAACCTATCGAGCGCCAGCAACCGGTGCGCGACCTGATGCTCGCCATCGACATTTCCCAGTCCATGGAAACCACCGATTTCACGGATGCCAAGGGCCAGAAGATCAATCGCCTGGCAGCGGTCAAGGACGTGGTGCATGGTTTTATCGACAAACGCAAAGAGGATCGCCTGGGCCTGATCGTGTTTGGCAGCGGCGCTTACCCGCAGGCGCCACTGACCCTCGATCATGCCAGCCTGTCGCTGTTGCTGGACGATACCGGCATCGGCATGGCCGGGCCCAACACCGCGATCGGGGACGCCATCGGCCTGAGCCTGAAGCTGCTGGACCAGGCCCATGAGCAGGAAAAAGTCGTCATTCTGCTCACCGACGGCAACGACACCAGCAGCGCCATCACACCGGATCACGCAGCACAAATGGCTGCCGCCAAAGGCGTAGTGATCCACACCATCGGCATCGGCGACCCGGGTGCCGAGGGCGAAGCCAAGGTCAATTTGCAGGGCTTGCAGCAGATTGCCACAGCCACCGGTGGCAAGTTCTTCCGCGCCGAAGATCGCAATGCCCTGGATCAGGTCTACAGCACCCTCGATCAGCTCACCCCGCACCAAGTGCAAACCTTCAGCCACCAACCCAAACGCGATCTGTTCTGGTGGCCGCTCGGGATGGCCATCGCGGTACTCGCGCTCTATCACCTGTTCGCCATGCTGCGTCTACGTTTGTTTATTGTGCGTCAGCGGCAGGAGGTTTGAGATGGAGATCAACCTCGGCGACTTGCACTTCCTGCGCCCGCTTTGGCTGTTGCTGCTGCCGTTCGCGGCATTAATGCCATGGCTGTGGCGCCGCAGCCGAGACATGCAGCGGCGTTTGCGCAGCAACATTGCCGAGCACTTGTTGCCGCACTTGTTGATCACCCCGCAAGACCAGCAATGGCTGCGCCCGGTGCACCTGGTCAGCGCAATGCTGATGCTCGGCGCGGTTGCCGCTGCGGGGCCGACCTGGGAGCAGGATCGCCCGGATTTCCTGGAAAACCGTGCACCGCTGATCATCGCCGTTGACCTGTCGCCCTCGATGGACGCCAATGATGTGCAACCGACACGCCTGGAAGCGGCCAAACACAAGCTGCATGACCTGATTCAGCGTCGGGCCGGCGCGCGCAATGCGCTGATCGCCTACGCCGGCAGCACCCATCTGGTGTTGCCGGCCACCGACGACCCGGCCCTGCTCGACACGTTCATTCAAGCACTGAGCACCGACCTGATCAGCAAACCCGGAAAGGACGTCGGCGCCGTGATCGACCAGGCCAAACGTCTGCTGGCTGCTGAAAAAACCCCCGGCACGTTGCTGCTGATCACCGACGGCGCAGACACATCGACGCTCGATGACCTGAACAAGAAACTCGACGGCGGTGCTCTCCAGGTACTGGTCCTCGCCGTCGGCAGTGAGGATGGCGGCATTATCCGCGATGCCAGCGGCCAACCGCGCACCGACAGCAATGGTCGCCCGCAACTCGGCCGTTTCGATCAGGCAGCGCTCAAGCAGTTGGCGTCTGCGGTGGATGCGCCGCTGGGCAGCCTGACACTCAACAACGACGATCTGGATTGGGTCGACCTGCATGCCCAGCAACATTTCCAGCGAGCCAGCGACGAACAGCGTGAGTTGCATTGGAAAGACGCCGGGTACTGGTTGTGCTGGCCACTGCTGCTAATCGGGTTCTTCTGCGTGCGCAAGGGTTGGAGCGTGAATTGGATGGCCGGTTTTGTAT
>NZ_RCOB01000087.1:44326-51991 GCF_004307665.1 Pseudomonas sp. Sample_16 | reverse complement strand
CATTTTGCCGGGTTGGGCTGCGGCTGGGTAGTGCAAAAGGGCTTTTGTGGCGAGGGAGCTTGCTCCCGCTCGGCTGCGTAGCAGTCGCAAACAGGGTATACGCGTTAGCCCCATCTGGGGCCGCTTCGCAGCCCAACGGGAGCAAGCTCCCTCGCCACAGGGTTTAGCGTGTCAGCCAAAGATCTTCTTGAAAAACGCCTGCATGTCCGCCCAGGACTTTTCATCCGCCGCTTTGTTGTAGCCGATGTCAGGCCCGCCGTGATCGCCATGGCCCAAGCGGTCGGCATCCGGATTGCTGAAGCCATGCTTGGCGCCGTCGAGGCTGACGAAGGTGTAGTCGGCGCCGGCCTTGTCCATTTCGGCTTTGAACGCGGCAACGTTATCCGGGGTGATCATGCTGTCCTGCGCACCATGCTCGACGAGGATCTTCGCTTTGACGCTGCCCGGTGCGGCAGGGGTGTTGGTCGCCAGCGCGCCATGGAAACTCACCACGCCGGCCAATGGCACACCCTGGCGCGCGGCGTTGAGCACCACGGCGCCGCCGAAGCAGTAGCCAATGGCGGCGATTTTGTCCGGATCGCTTTGCGCCTGTTTCTTGAGCAAGTCGAGCCCGGCCTGGAACCGCGCGCTGGACGCGGCGCTGTCCTTCATGGCCGCTTGCATGAACGCCATGGCGTCCTTGGGATGCTCAGTGTTCTTGCCATCACCATACATGTCGATGGCCAGGGCGCTATAGCCGAGCCCGGCGAGGTCTCGGGCGCGGCGTTTGGTGTAGTCGTTGAGCCCCCACCATTCATGCACCACCACGACACCCGGACGCGGTCCCTTGATCGCATCGTCGTAGGCGTAATAGCCGATCAATTTTGTGCCGTCGGCACTTTGATAGGGGATTTCCTGGGTCTTGATGGCGGCCTGGCCGAGACCGCTCAAGGTCAGCAAAAGGACAGCGAGGAACATGCGCATGGTTGAATCTCCTGTTCAAATTCATCGAACCGCTTGGGGTGAGATGATTCAGCTTAGGTTCAGATTGCGTTCAGGGGGAGTTCAGGGCGAGGTCGGTAACCTTGCCCTACCCAAAAAGCGAACAGCGCATGAGGAAACTCCCTATGACTGGCTTCAAGAAACTGCTCCTGGCGTTCACTGTGCTGGGCGCCAGTGCCGCCGCCCACGCGGCTGACGATCATTTGGCCAGTCGTGTTTTCGCACAGACCGGCGACAAGGACAAAAAGTCCCGGGTCTTGAGCCGCTCGACCGTCAATGCCGTGGTGAGTAACGACAGTGATTGGGGCGCGAGCCTGGCGCAGCAAAATGGCCAGTCCGGTTATCACGCCGGTTACACCAACGTGTCGGTCTCGCACCATGGCATTAAACTGCGCCAGGAAGACCTCGTGGGCCGCTCTGTTCTGTCCCTTGCGACGGACATCAGCACACTGTCATGAAACAAGTCATCGAGGCTCGGTTATCTCCCTCGGGAGAGGTTGATTTGCCCTGGAGAGCGTTATGAAACTGCTGGTCGTCGAAGATGAAGCGCTGTTGCGCCATCACCTGCAAACGCGTCTGACGGAAAGCGGCCACGTGGTCGAGTCCGTGGGAAATGCCGAAGAAGCCTTGTATCAAGCCGGGCAGTTCAATTTCGATCTGGCGGTGATCGACCTTGGTCTGCCGGGCATGGGCGGGCTCGATCTGATTCGTCAGTTGCGTTCCGGCGGCAAGGCGTTCCCGATCCTGATTCTCACCGCCCGGGGCAACTGGCAGGACAAGGTCGAGGGCCTTGCCGCCGGAGCCGATGACTATGTGGTCAAGCCGTTCCAGTTCGAAGAGCTCGACGCAAGGCTCAATGCCTTGTTGCGCCGCTCCAGCGGTTTTACCCAATCGACCATCGTCGCCGGCCCTTTGAAGCTTGATCTCAATCGCAAGCAGGCGTCCCTCGATGAGCAACCGCTGGCGTTGACCGCTTACGAGTACCGCATCCTCGAATACCTGATGCGCCATCATCAGCAAGTGGTGGCCAAGGACCGGTTGATGGAGCAGCTTTACCCGGATGACGATGAGCGAGATCCGAATGTGATCGAGGTGCTGGTCGGCCGACTGCGCCGCAAGCTCGAAGGGTCGGCGGGCTTCAAGCCGATCGATACCGTGCGTGGCCTCGGCTACCTGTTCAGTGAGCGCTGCACTTGATTCGTTCTCTTCGCGTTCGCTTGATGCTCGCCGCAACATTGCTGGCGGTGTTGTTCATGCTGGCGTTGCTGCCGGCGATGCAAGGCGCGTTCAGTCTCGCCTTGCAGGACTCCATCGAACAGCGTCTGGCGTCTGATGTCACGACGCTGATCTCTGCCGCCCGAGTCGAGAGCAACCGTTTGCAGATGCCGGCGCAATTGCCCGACGAGCGTTTCAACCTCACTGACAGCCGTTTGCTCGGTTACATCTATGACCGCGAAGGACGGCTGGTCTGGCGGTCGAAGGCCACGCAGGAGGAACACATTAACTACAAACCGCGCTACGACGGGCGCGGCAACGAATTCGCGAGAATCAGCGAGGCCAACGGCGAGGAGTTTTTCGTCTATGACGTCGAGGTCAAACTGCTGGGGGGCAAGAGTGCGGCGTTCAGCATCGTTGCCCTGCAGCCGGTTCGCGAATACGAAGTCACCCTCGCAGGTCTGCGGGAAAATCTCTATCTAGGCTTCGGGGCAGCGTTGCTGGTATTGCTGGCCTTGCTCTGGTTCGGCCTGACCTGGGGGCTGAAAGCCTTGCGCCGGTTGAGTCAGGAGCTGGACCAGATCGAAGGCGGCACCCGCGAAAGTCTGAGCGAAGAGCATCCCCGGGAACTGTTGCGTCTGACCGGTTCGCTCAATCGCTTGCTGCACAGCGAGCGCGAACAGCGCAGCCGTTACCGTGATTCCCTGGATGATCTGGCACACAGCCTGAAAACGCCGCTGGCGGTGTTGCAAGGCGTCAGCGAAGACATGGCGCAACGCCCGGAAGATCGCGATCAGGCATGGGTGCTGCAAACCCAGATCGAACGCATGAGCCAGCAGATCAGCTATCAATTGCAGCGCGCCAGCCTGCGCAAAAGCGGTCTGGTGCGGCATCAGGTGCGCCTGCGACCTGTGCTGCAAAGCCTGTGCGACACGCTGGACAAGGTTTACCGCGACAAACGCGTGCGGGTCACCTTCGATCTGCCGGACGAGTGTTTTGTGCCGATCGAGCAGGGTGCCTTGCTGGAAATGCTCGGTAACTTGCTGGAGAACGCCTACCGCCTGTGCCTGGGCGAGGTGCGCATCAGCCTGCGGGAAAACCTCGGTGGCATCGAATTGTGCGTCGAGGACGACGGCCCTGGCGTGCCTATGGATCAGCGCGCGCGGATTCTCGAGCGTGGCGAACGGCTGGATCGGCAGCACCCGGGCCAGGGTATTGGCCTGGCGGTGGTCAAGGACATCATCGAGAGCTACAGCGCCCGATTGACCCTGGGCGATTCACCCTTGGGCGGCGCGGCGTTCCGGATACATTTTCCGTTGGTTTGATCCGCAACCATCGCGTGCCCTTGTAGGAGCCGGCTTGCTGGCGAAGGCGGTGTGTCAGTCAACATTTGTGTCGCTGACACACCGCCATCGCCAGCAAGCCGGCTCCTACAGGTTATGGGTTCAGTTTTCCTGCGCCCGATAAGCCCCCGGCGTCACCCCAGTCCACTTCTTGAACGCCCGGTGAAACGCCGAAGGCTCGGAAAACCCCAGTTGCTCCGCAATCTGTTGCAATGACAGGTCCGCGCGGCTCAAGTGATAAATCGCGATATCCCGGCGCAACTGATCTTTCAACTCCTGAAAACTGGTGCCTTCCTCACGCAGGTGTCGACGCAGCGTTTGCGCACTGATGTGCAGGTGCGCGGCAACGGCGTCGAGGTCCGGCCAGCGGGCACTGTCGCGGCTGAGCAAGCGGCGCAACTGGCTGCTCAGGCTGTTGCCGTCGTCCGGGCGTGACAGCAGATCGGCCGGCGAGTGTTCGAGGAAATGCTTGAGGGTGCGTTCGTCCTGCAGCAGCGGCATGTTCAGGTAGCGGCTATGGAACAACAGGCTGCTCTGGGGCGCGGAAAACGTCAAAGGACAAGAGAACAACAAGTCGTACTCGGCGCCGTGTTCCGGTCGCGGGTAACTGAATGCGGCCTGTTCCAGGCGAATACGCTGGCCGATCAGCCAACTGCCGAAACGATGCCAGATCACCAGCAGGCTCTCGCTGAGAAAATGGTCCGGGTCCCAGAGCTGCGAATCGTCCAGGCTCAGGCGGATCATCTCGTCTTCGCGCGTCAGGGTCAGGCGCGGGGCGTCGGGGAATAGACTATAAAATAATAAACCGCGGTTCAGCGCCTTCTCCAGATTACGGCAGTGGATCACCGCATGGCACATCATGGCGAAGCTGCCCGGCTTGCTGGGGCCGCGTCCAAAGCCCAGGTACTCGTCGTCCAGTGCCAGCCACAGTCCCTGAATCAGTCGGGTGAACTGCTCCGGTGCAATGCGCGCCCGCGGCTCGTCGAGCAATTCGGGGCTGATCCCCAACTGTTGCAACAGGCTCGAATAGTCCAGGCCACGGCGTTGCGCGCCACCGAGGACGGCGCGGGCGAAGTGACTGGCGATGGTGCGTTCGCGCATAGCGGCTAAATCCGTCCATTGAGCGGCGGATGGTAGCTGCGGTGCCAAACGATGGACAAGGCGGATATCCGCCAAATTGCAGGACGTGATCTGTTTGGAGGGCGGAAATCCGCCAGTGCGCTCAACGGTTCAACGATACGGCGCGACTTGCAACCCCTGATATCAAAAGGCTTGTGGATGTTTTACCGCAGGTGGCACGGGCTTTGCGATACAAGCGACAGATGCCTGCCGTCGCGCAGCTCGAAAAAACAAATCCCTCCAGTGCAGGAGGGTTCGCAATTGAGGTGTCGCCGGCCATCGATGGATGTTGGCAGCGCGTACTCTTGAGGAACTTTGCAATGACGACTCGTCAGCCACTGTATAAATCCCTGTATTTCCAGGTGATCGTTGCAATTGTCATCGGTATTTTGCTCGGTCACTACTATCCACAGCTCGGTGTGGCCGTAAAGCCGCTGGGTGACGGGTTCATCAAACTGATCAAGATGATCATCGCCCCGATCATCTTCTGCACCGTCGTCAGTGGTATCGCTGGCATGCAGGACATGAAATCGGTCGGCAAGACCGGTGGTTACGCGCTGCTGTACTTCGAAATCGTTTCGACCATCGCTTTGCTGGTCGGCCTGGTGGTCGTCAATATCGTGCAGCCTGGCAACGGCATGCACATCGACGTCAGCACTCTGGATGCTTCCAAGGTCGCTACGTATATTGCGGCCGGTGCTGATCAAAGCGTCGTTGGCTTCCTCCTCAACGTGATCCCGTCCACCATCGTCGGCGCATTCGCCACGGGCGACATCCTGCAAGTCTTGATGTTCTCGGTGATCTTCGGTTTCGCCCTGCATCGCCTGGGCGCCTACGGCCGGCCGATCCTGGACTTCATCGATCGCTTCGCCCACGTCATGTTCAACATCATCAACATGATCATGAAGCTCGCGCCAATCGGTGCCTTCGGTGCCATGGCGTTCACCATCGGTGCCTATGGCGTCGGCTCGCTGGTGCAACTGGGCCAGTTGATGGCGTGCTTCTACATCACTTGCCTGCTGTTCATCCTGATCGTGCTGGGTGGTATTGCTCGCATGCACGGTTTCAGCGTTCTGAAAATGATCCGCTACATCCGTGAAGAACTGCTGATCGTACTGGGTACTTCTTCTTCGGAATCGGTACTGCCACGCATGCTGATCAAGATGGAGCGTCTGGGCGCGAAGAAATCCGTCGTGGGTCTGGTGATCCCGACCGGTTACTCGTTCAACCTCGACGGTACGGCGATCTACCTGACCATGGCGGCCGTGTTCATTGCCCAGGCCACTGACACCCCCATGGACCTCACGCACCAGATCACCCTGCTGGTGGTATTGCTGCTGTCCTCCAAAGGTGCTGCCGGTGTGACCGGTTCGGGCTTCATCGTACTGGCAGCCACGCTGTCCGCTGTCGGCCACTTGCCGGTTGCCGGCCTGGCGCTGATCCTCGGCATCGACCGCTTCATGTCCGAAGCCCGTGCCCTGACCAACCTGATTGGTAACGCCGTGGCGACCATCGTGGTGGCCAAGTGGGTCAAGGAACTGGACACCGACGTACTGCAATCCGAGCTGGCTTCTGGCGGTCGCGGCATTGCCGACGAGCCTAAAGACGACGTTCTGGGCCACGCCGACGAGGTCGCCCCGGCTAACGCCAAATAAACCTGCTGCAATGAAAAACCCGCTTCGGCGGGTTTTTTTCTGCCTGCGACCTGAGCGCAACGGTCAGCGTCACTGGCACATAAGGTTATTGCCCCTGAGCGTCCGGCTGCCTAGTCTGGGGGCATCATTCAGGGAGAACATCCATGCTCGGTCCACTGGCATCACTCAAGGTTCTGGATTTCTCGACATTGCTGCCGGGGCCGTTCGCCTCGTTGTTACTGGCGGACATGGGCGCGCACGTGCTGCGCATCGAATCGCCGAGCCGCATGGACCTGCTGCGCGTGCTGCCACCCCATGACCAGGGCGTGTCAGCCAGCCACGCCTATCTCAATCGCAATAAACGCAGCCTGGCGCTGGACCTCAAGCAGCCTGAGGCGCTGGAGGTCATCAAGCAGCTTCTTGAGGACTACGACATTGTGCTGGAGCAGTTTCGCCCCGGTGTCATGGAACGTTTGGGGCTGGGCTATGAAGCCCTGAAGGCCATCAATCCCAAACTCATTTATGTGTCGATCACCGGTTACGGCCAGACCGGCCCTTACCGGGAACGTGCCGGCCATGACATCAATTACCTGGCGCTGGCCGGGCTGGCCAGCTACACCGGCCGTGCCGACAGCGGGCCGCTGCCCTTGGGGCCGCAAGTGGCGGATGTCGCCGGCGGTTCGTTGCACGGGGTAATCGGATTGCTCGCCGCGGTGATCGCCCGCCAGCAAACCGGGCAGGGGCAACACCTGGATGTGAGCATGACCGACTGCGCCTTCAGCCTTAATGCCATGGCGGGCGCCGGGTACCTGGCCTGCGGTGTCGAGCCGGGCCGGGAAGACCAGATGCTCAATGGCGGTAGCTTTTACGACTATTACCGTTCGCGGGATGGCCGCTGGTTGTCGGTGGGCAGCCTCGAACCGGCGTTCATGAAGCAGTTATGTGTGGCGCTTGGGCTGGAGGAGCTGGCGAGCCTCGGCCTGTCCCCGCAACCGTCGCAGCAGAGGAAACTCAAGGACGCGCTGACAGTGGAGTTCGAGAAACATGACTTCGCCGAGTTGTGTGCATTGTTTGCGGAACTGGATGCGTGCGTGGAGCCGGTTTTGAGCGTCGGGGAAGCGCTGCGTCATCCGCAGTTGCAGGCACGGGATTTGGTCACGCAAGTGCCGAGGGGCGATGGTTCGAGCCAGGCGCAGATGGCGTGTCCGTTGAAGTTTTCAGAAGGATTGCCGGCGCCCCGGCACATTGGCGCGGCGTTGGGCGAGCATACGGATCAGGTGTTGGGGGCGTTGGGATTTAGTGTTGAGCGGATTGATGAACTGCGGCGGGCCAAGGTAATTCTCTAGTGCCCGTACTGGCCTCATCGCCAGCAG
>NZ_RCOB01000087.1:40867-44226 GCF_004307665.1 Pseudomonas sp. Sample_16 | reverse complement strand
GCCAGCAGAAAGATCCGCCTATTCGACCCGCATTTCCCCACTGAACACCAAGGTGTTGCGACACCGCCGACACAAATACCGCCGCCCCTGGCGCACCAGGCCATGGCGCTGCGCCGAGAACGGGAAATCGCTGTCGGCGCACGGGCATTTGTAGATGTAGCGGGTCACGCTGCGGCGCTTGACGTCGTAGGTGTGGCAGCGATTGGGCGGCAGCTCGTACACGCCGCGCATGATCAATTGCCACTCTTCGCCATGGGGCTGAATGCGGTCGCCGAACAGTTGATGAGCGATCAGGTGGGCAACTTCGTGGGCCACTGTCTGCTTGAGGAAGTCCTCGGTGTTTTCCCGGTACAACTGCAGGTTGAAACGCAGCAGGTTCTCGTGCAAATGCGCGACACCGGCTTTTTGCCCGCGCAGCTTGAGGCTCACCACGGGGCGTTTGAAAGGTCGTTTGAAAAAGGATTCGGCTTGTTGGAAACAGTCTTCGACGCGGGTATTGAGTTGCTCGGGCATGCTTGATGGATCTCCAGAGACGTTGAGTATGCCGCAACCCTCGGGCCTTGCGAATCGTTTGAGCGCCGAATGGTCGTTGCGTTTCTTCTGGCAGGAGGCATCAAAAGGCCGCCTTGCGGCGGCCTGTGTCGGCAGATCTGATTTTTGGAGGGTGTGTTGCTAATTCGTATAGACCGGCCCCACGCCGAGTCCCCAGACAATGACAGTGAACGCCATGATAGCCACCAGCACGACCAGGCCTACGGCGAGCACCGAACTGGAAAACAGAAAGCCCTCGTCAGTTGGAATGTTCATGAACGTCGGTAGCCCGACATACAACAGATAGACCGTGTAGCAGATCGCCGCAGTGCCGACGATCATCCCCAGCCACATATGCGGGTACAGCGCCGCCAAGCCGCCGATGAACAGCGGCGTCGCGGTGTAGGTCGCGAAGGCTACGCAGCGTGCCAGGCTGGGATTGGCGTCATAGGTGCGGGCCATCCAGTGAATGAACGCGCCCATGACCGCGACGCCACCGAGCATCGCCAGGTACGACATGATCGTCATCCAGAGCGCACTTTCCATCGTCAACATCACTGGCGGCCGGTTACCGATCACCCAGCCGACCTGCGTAGTGCCGATAAACGCCGACACAGCAGGGATGGCCGCCAGAATCAGGGTGTGGGTCAGGTACATGTGGCTGATGCTTTCCTCCTGGTCGCCACGGATTTCTTTCCATTCTTGGTCAGGGTGGGTGAAGAGCCCCACTACGTGATGGATCATGCCAGTCACTCCTCTTTTATACCGTCGCCCCCCAGTGGAGCGCCTACGGGCCAATACGGCCAAGTAAGTAAAAGGTCTGGAATACGAATGCGACCTTATGTCGCAGTATAGGAAGGAGTTAACCGCACAAGGAGAGGGGGCTTAGAGCAAATTGCGCTGTAAAGCCTGCGCTTAATCGCAGTTGCATCTGTAGAACGGCAGGCGATCCGTCAGGACGCTTCGCCCGGGATAGGTTTTTGCGTAAAATGCCCGCCTTTCGTCACACCTCACGGATTTCGCGTCATGGGCACTCTTACGGTCAACCAGAACAAACTGCAAAAGCGCCTTCGCCGCCAGGCCGGTGAGGCTGTTGCCGATTTCAACATGATTGAAGACGGCGACAAGGTCATGGTCTGCCTGTCCGGCGGCAAGGACAGCTACACCATGCTCGATGTGCTGATGCACTTGCAGAAGGTCGCGCCGATCAAGTTCGAGATCGTGGCCGTGAACATGGACCAGAAACAACCGGGTTTCCCTGAGCACGTGCTGCCGGCTTACCTCAAAGAGCTGGGAATCGAGTATCACATCGTCGAAAAAGACACTTACTCGGTGGTCAAGGAACTGATTCCCGAAGGGAAAACCACTTGCTCGCTGTGCTCGCGCCTGCGTCGCGGCACGCTGTACACGTTCGCTGACGAGATCGGCGCGACCAAAATGGCCTTGGGTCATCACCGCGACGACATCGTCGAGACGTTCTTCCTCAACATGTTCTTCAACGGTTCGCTCAAGGCCATGCCACCCAAGTTGCGCGCCGATGACGGACGCAACGTGGTGATCCGCCCGTTGGCCTACTGCAACGAAAAGGACATCCAGGCTTATTCGGACTTCAAGCAGTTCCCGATCATCCCGTGCAACCTCTGCGGTTCCCAGGAAAACCTGCAACGTCAGGTGGTCAAGGAAATGCTCCAGGACTGGGAGCGCAAGACCCCAGGCCGTACCGAGAGCATTTTCCGCAGCTTGCAGAACGTGATCCCGTCGCAACTGGCGGACCGCAACCTGTTCGACTTCACCAGCCTCAAGATCGACGAAACGGCGGCTTCGCGCTTCGTCAACGTGGTTAACCTTTAATCACCTTGATGTGGGAGCCAGCCTGCTGGCGATAGCGGTGGGTCAGACAAATCATTGTCGGCTGACACTCCCTCATCGCCAGCAGGCTGGCTCCCACATGGGTTTATTCATCTAATCCTCAGGAGAGGGCATGCGCGACTACAAGTGGCTGAATGAATTCTGCCTGAACCGTTTTGGTTCGGCGGCTGAACTGGAAGCCCATCTGCCCGTTCCCAAGACCCCGGCGCAATTGCGCAAGATCAGCGATGACCGCTACCTCTCGACCATGGCATTGCGCGTATTCCGTGCCGGGCTCAAGCACAGCCTGGTGGACGCCAAGTGGCCGGCCTTCGAAGAAGTGTTCTTCAAGTTCGACCCGGAAAAAGTCGTGCTGATGAGCGCCGAGCATCTGGAACGCCTGATGCAGGACGCGCGGATTATCCGCCACCTGGGCAAATTGAAGAGTGTGCCGCGCAATGCGCAGTTCGTGCTGGACGTCGCCATTGAGAAGGGCAGTTTCGGTGCGATGATCGCCGATTGGCCGGTGACTGATATCGTCGGCTTGTGGACGATGCTGAAAAAGCGCGGCCATCAATTGGGCGGCCTGTCTGCGCCGCGTTTCCTGCGCATGGTCGGCAAGGATACCTTTGTGCCGAGTTACGATGTGGTCGCGGCGTTGAACGCACAGAACATCATCGACAAGGTGCCAACCAGCCTGCGCGACCTGGCGCTGGTGCAGGATGTGTTCAACCAATGGCATGAAGAAAGCGGCGGACGGCCGATGAGTCAGATTTCGATGATGCTGGCCTACACCGTCAATCATTGAGACCGAGTCGGTCGAGCGCGACCCCGGCCTATCGCTGGCAAGCCAGCTCCCACAGTAATTGAAGTTGTCCACACATTTTGTGTTCAAACCCAATACCTGTGGGAGTTGCCCACAGAATTTGTGTTCAAACCCAATACCTGTGGGAGTTGCCCACAGAATTTGTGTTCAAACC
>NZ_RCOB01000087.1:0-40857 GCF_004307665.1 Pseudomonas sp. Sample_16 | reverse complement strand
TTTGTGTTCAAACCCAATACCTGTGGGAGTTGCCCACAGAATTTGTGTTCAAACCCAATACCTGCGGGAGTTGCTCACAGAATTTGTGTTCAAGCCCAATACCTGTGGGAGCTGGCTTGCCAGCGATGAGGCCCGATCAGGCGACGGATATCTCGCCTTCGCCAGCCAACTTGCGGTTCAACTGATACCGCCAGCGCACATACAACAGCGCTGAACAGAACACCGCCAGGCTCGCGGCCATCTCCAGCACGCCGAACATCTGCCGGTTCGGGTCATACGCGGCCAACGCGCCTTTGATGAAATACAGGTTCACCACAAAGCACATCCATGAATGCCCCCGGGCGTTGCCGACAATCATCCCCGGTGCGAGCAGCAGCAACGGCACCAGCTCGATCAGCAGAATCACCCACGGCCGTGCACCGTGCAGATCGGCAATCATCAGGTAGTAAACGCAGAGCAATCCCACCAGACCAAAAAAGCACAGCAGACTGATGACGCGCATCGCCTTGACGCGCGGTTCGAGCCATTCGATGGCGGGCAGGACCTTCGGCTTCTTGGCCACCTTCAGCCCTCCAGTTTCTGCGCAGTCTTGGCCAGGCGCAGGCCCAGTGCACGGCACAGCGCCACTTCATGAGCGTCCAGACCGCTTTTGCCATCGGCTCCGGCGTGATGACTGGCGCCGTACGGCGTGCCGCCACCCTGGGTTTCCAGCAACGCCGATTCGCTGTAGGGCAGGCCGGTGATCAACATGCCATGGTGCAGCAATGGCAGCATCATCGACAGCAGGGTGGTTTCCTGGCCACCGTGCAGGCTCGCCGTGGACGTGAACACACCGGCCGGTTTGCCCACCAGCGCGCCGGTCAGCCACAGGTTGCTGGTGCCGTCGAGGAAGTACTTGAGCGGCGCCGCCATGTTGCCGAAACGAGTCGGACTGCCCAGTGCCAGGCCAGCGCAGTTTTTAAGGTCGTCGAGGCTGGCATAGAGCGCGCCTTCGTCGGGAATGTCCGGCGCCACGGCTTCGCATTCCGTGGAAATCGCCGGCACGGTACGTAACCGCGCTTCAAGGCCAGCCTGCTCGACACCGCGGGCAATTTGCCGGGCCATTTCATTGGTCGAACCGCTGCGGCTGTAGTACAGCACCAGAATGTACGGCGCACTCATGGCAACAGTTCCAGAATCTGCTCTGGTGGACGACCGATGACGGCTTTATCGCCGACTTCGAGAATCGGACGTTCCATCAGTTTCGGGTGGGCGGCGATGGCTGCGATCAATTGCGCTTCGCTCAGGCTGCCGTCCGCGAGGCCGAGGGTCTTGTATTCGTCCTCGCCGGTGCGCAGCAGTTGCCGGGCACTAATGCCGAGTTTGCCCAGCAGACCCTGGATTTGCGCGGCGTCGAGCGGGGTTTCCAGATAGCGCACCACGGTCGGCGTCAGGCCACGGGCTTCGAGCAGTTCGAGCGCACCGCGGGATTTCGAGCAGCGCGGGTTGTGATAAAGCGTCAGATCGGTCATGAGCGGGTCGCATCTTGCGTAAGGTGGCGGCTATTCTAACTGTGCAGCGCGTAATCCAGAACCTTGGGAGGCGATGGGTCGCAGGCGCATTCAATTTTTGACAAGGAACACGACATGACAAGGCGACTGGCAGCAGCATTGACGATCATTGGGGCGTTGCTGTTGGGGGGCTGCGGAAACGACTACGGGATTGACCAGAATGGACAGAAAGTCGCCGCCGAGCGTCTGGATGGCAAATGGCTGGTGCTCAATTACTGGGCTGAATGGTGCGGGCCGTGCCGTACCGAGATCCCGGAGCTGAATGCCTTGGCCGATCAGCTCCAGGGCAAGAAGATCGGTGTGTTCGGGGTCAACTTCGACAATGTGCAGGGCGAAGAGCTGAAAAGCGCCAGTGAGAAGCTTGGAATCAAATTTACCGTGCTGGCCCAGGACCCTTCGGAAGTGTTCGAACTGCCACGCAGTGAGGCATTACCGGTGACCTATATCATCGATAACAAAGGCAAGGTGCGTGAGCAATTGATGGGAGAGCAGACAGCGGCGGGGGTGATGGCGAAGCTGGAGGCGTTGCAGGCGCAGAATTGAATCGAGGGATGATGATCGTTCCCCCGCTCTGCGTGGGAACGCCGCCCGGGACGCTTTGCGTCCCTGTGACGCGGAGCGTCACTTGATCATTCCCACGCAGAGCGTGGGAATGATAAGGGAGGAGGGGACATCAACCTTCCTCAAGCCACCAGCGCAGCGGCTTGCCTTCGGCCGGCCAGAAACGCATCTGATCGATTGACGATACGTCCCAGCGTTGCACGTTTTCCAGCGCCTGAAGGAAGCGTTTTTCCTGCTCCATCAGCGCCGGCGCGCAGAGTTTGCGGGTGCTGCCGATTTTGCCGAAGCTCAGCTTGTTGCCTTCCAGGGTGTATGGCGCGAACCAGTGGTTGCAGCCACCATTGCCGTAGGCGCGACCATCTTCGCCGAGCGTGATGGTCAGGTGGCTGTAGTCCATCAACGGACGTTCGCCGATCCACTCCAGAATGTAGCTGCGGTTTTGTTGCAATTGCACCGGATCGGCAGCACAGCCCATCAGGCTTGCACCGACCAGCGCGGCCAGGGCGAGGTGTTTCATCACGCAGGCTCCTGGCACTTCGGGCACAGGTGCTTTTCGCCGACGGTGGTCCAGCCCAGCTCGGCAATCCGCGCAGTGGCGGCTGGCTTTTCGGCCTTGTTGCCCAACTTGGCGTCGACCGCGAACTCGAAGCTCAGCTCTTTTGCACAGCTGTCGCAGTTCACCTGCCAGGTGTGGATCGCCAGTTCGCCGAACACCGGGCCACTGGCTACCGCAACCCATTGCCCGGGTGGATTGATCAAGTGGCGAACCGTTTCGACGGTCAGGCGCATGGACAAGTCCTTGGCGCCCTTGAGGGTCACTACCAACACGTCGTTATTGCGAATCGAGCCGCCGTTGCCGGTGACTTGATAGCGCCCCGGCACCAGGGCGCGGCATTCGGTGAGGGTGTGTTGCGGGTTCATCAGGCTGTAGCGGAAATCGTGTTCGACCATGGGTCCTCCAAATATGCGCGATATGCTAGCACGGGCATTCGCGTTGCATGGTGCGGGCACATGACCTTCGATCAGGTTCAGTCACCTGTGACCAGGTTTTGCGCAGTGCCGGCGTTCCAGGTCGCAATGTTGTCGAGGGTGGTCGCGGCAATCGCGCCAAGGGCTTCGCGGGTCAGGAACGCCTGATGCGCGGTAATGATGACGTTAGGGAACGTCAGCAATCGCGCCAGGACATCGTCCTGCAACGGCAGGTCGGAACGATCCTCGAAGAACAGCTGCGCTTCCTCTTCATACACATCCAGCCCCAGATAACCCAATTGCCCGCTCTTGAGGGCGTCGATCAGCGCCGGGGTGTCCACCAGGCCACCGCGACCGGTATTGATCAACATCGCCCCCGGTTGCATGTGCGCCAAAGACTCGCGGTTGATCAGATGCTTGCTCTGTTCATTGAGCGGGCAGTGCAGGCTGATGATCTGCGATTCGGCCAGCAGTTGCGGCAAGCCCAGGTATCGGGCACCGAGTGCTTCGACCTGGGGATTGGGGTACGGGTCGTAAGCCAGCAACCGGCAGCCGAAACCGTTCATGATTTTTGCGAATGTAGCGCCGATCTGCCCGGTACCGACCACGCCGACGGTCTTGCCCACCAGGTCGAAACCGGTCAGCCCGTGCAGGCTGAAGTCGCCTTCGCGGGTACGGTTGTAGGCCCGGTGCAAACGTCGGTTGAGCGCCAGGATCAGCGCCACTGCATGCTCGGCCACCGCATGGGGCGAGTAGGCCGGGACGCGCACCACCGCCAGCCCGAGGCGTTTCGCCGCTGCGAGGTCGACATGGTTGTAACCGGCCGAACGCAGGGCAATCAGGCGTGTGCCGCCCGCCGCGAGGCGTTCGAGCACCTGTGCACTGAGATCATCATTGATGAAGGCACAGACGACCTCGTGATGTTCGGCCAGCGCCACTGTATCAACGCTCAGCCGCGCCGCCTGAAAGTGCAGCTCGATACCGGGCGGCAGATCCGCGGCGAGAAAACTCTCGCGGTCGTAGTTCTGGCTGCTGAATAAAATCGTGCGCATGTGTTCTCCCTGAAGACTCAGCGTTTTCAAGATCAAAAGATCGTCGCCTGCGGCAGCTCCTACATTAGTCCTTCCCGCTACCGGCGTCTTTGCGCCAGGTCAGGCATTGATGCGCGCCTGGGCGGCCAGGCGATTGATTGCCCGGTCGAGTTCTTCGAGGGCGCTGTAGGCTTTCGGGTCCTGTTGCTTGAGCAGGGTTTCGCTGCGTTGGCAGGCGGCGCGCAGTTGCGGCACGCCGCAGTAACGGGTTGCGCCGTGCAGGCGATGGACACGTTCGATCAGCGCGTTGTGATCGCGGCTTTCCTGGGCCTGGCGGATCGCTTCACGGTCGGCTTCCAGCGACGCCAGCAACATCGCCAGCATGTCTGCTGCCAGATCGGCCTTGCCCGCGGCCAGACGCAAGCCTTCTTCGTGATCGAGCACTTGCAACTCAAAGGCACCGTTGTGGCTGTCGCTGGCGCGCTCCGGGCTATGGTTGCGCAGCGCCAGGCCACTCCATTTCAGCACCACCTGCGCCAGTTGCCGCTCACTGATCGGTTTGGTCAGGTAGTCGTCCATGCCGCTTTGCAACAAGGCGCGTTTTTCATTGGCCATGGCATGGGCGGTGAGCGCCACGATCGGCAGCGGTGTGCAATGCCGCTCGCTCTCCCACTGGCGGATCGCCTCGGTACTTTGCCGTCCGTCCATTCCCGGCATCTGCACGTCCATCAGCACCAGGTCGAAGGTCTCGTTTTGCACCGCTTTGACGGCTGCGTAGCCGCTTTCCACGGCGAGCACCTTGGCGCCCATGTCTTCGAGCAACGTCTGCACCAGCAGCAGATTGGCCGGGTTGTCGTCAACGCACAGCACTTTAGGCGCGCGACTGGAAACCGGTTCGCCGGGTTCGCTGCGAATCTGGCGCGGGTTGACCAGGTCGGACAGTGCGCGTCGTAACTTGCGGGTGCAGGCCGGTTTGGCCTGGAGCTGGCTGTGAGGGTTGGGCACCGAGAGGTGGAACAGCGTCTGCTCCGTGGTCGGACAGAGCACCAGCACTTTGCAACCAAGGTGTTCGAGGTCCCAGATGTATTGATTAAGGCGCTCGGGCGGCATGTCATTGCTGGTGACGCCCAGCACCGCCAGGTCGATGGCCTGATCGGTCTGATGGACGCCAGTCACGCCATTGGTCAAGCTTTCCAGCGTGTTGAACGGCGTGACCGCGAGACCGCAATCTTCCAGTTGATGCTGCAGCGCCTGACGGGCCAGGTCATGGTTTTCCAGCACCGCCACACGACGACCCGACAGCGGCGGGCCGGGCAGGTCTTCGGCATCGTCGCGGGTTTTGGGCAGGCTCAGGCTGATCCAGAACTCCGAACCTTCGCCCGGTGTACTGTCGACACCGATCTCGCCGCCCATTTGTTCGATCAGTCGCTTGGAAATCACCAGCCCCAGCCCCGTGCCGCCCGGTTGCCGGGACAGTGAGTTATCGGCCTGACTGAAAGCCTGGAACAGCGCGCGTACGTCCTGGCTCGACAGGCCGATGCCAGTGTCCTGAATACTGATGCGCAGTTGCACACTGTCATCGTGTTCTTCTTCGAGCATGGCCCGGGCGACGATGGTGCCTTCGCGGGTGAACTTGATGGCGTTGCTGACCAGATTGGTGAGGATCTGCTTGAGCCGCAGCGGGTCGCCGACCAGCGACAAAGGCGTGTCGCGATACACCAGGCTCACCAGCTCAAGTTGTTTGGCGTGGGCAGCGGGGGCAAGGATGGTCAGGGTGTCCTGCAGCAGATCGCGCAAGTTGAACGGAATATGGTCGAGCACCAGTTTGCCGGCCTCGATTTTCGAAAAGTCGAGGATCTCGTTGATGATCCCCAACAGGCTGTCGGCGGACTTTTCGATGGTGCCCAGATAGTCGAGCTGGCGCGGGGTCAACTCGCTTTTCTGCAGCAAATGGGTAAAACCGAGAATACCGTTGAGCGGCGTGCGGATTTCGTGGCTCATGTTGGCCAGGAATTCGGATTTGATCCGGCTCGCCTCCAGTGCCTCCTTGCGCGCCAGGTCGAGTTCGATGTTCTGGATCTCGATGGTTTCGAGGTTCTGGCGAACATCTTCGGTGGCCTGGTCGATGCTGTGCTGCAATTCTTCCTGGGCATTTTGCAGGGTGCCAGCCATGCGGTTGATGCCCGATGCCAGTTCGTCCAGTTCATGACTGCCAAGGGGTGGCAGCCGGGTTTCCAGATGACCGTCCTTGAGTTGGGCTACGGCCTGCTTGATCTGGGTCAGCGGCCGGTTGATGGTGCGGCCCATGCGCAAGGCCAGCAACGCCGCGCCACCCAGGCCGGCGGCGATCATCATCAGGCTGGCGAACAGGCTGCGGTAACCGCGCAGCAACATGCCATTGTGCGACAGTTCGAGCTCGACCCAGCCCAACAGGCGATCGGCCTCATCGGGTATCACATCGCCTGCCAGATTACGATGCTTGCCGAACACCGGCAGCAGATAACGCGTCGCATCGCTGCCACTGCGCCGCAACATTTGCGAACCATCGCCCAGCGGCGCCTGGTTGAGCATGGTCGGTCCCGCATGGGCCAGTAACGTGCGGTCAGGTGCGAGGAACGTTACGGCACGCACGTCCGGCTGCTCGAGGGATTGCGTAGCGATGCGTTCGAGCAGCTCGTTGTTTTTATGGCCCATGGCCGGCGCTACCAGCGGCGCCAGTTGCTCGGCGATCATTTCGCCACGTTGCATGAGTTGGGTTTGCAAGTCCGATTGCTGCATCCAGGTGAAATAACCACCCAGGACCAGCGCCATGAGGCTGGTCGGCAATAGAGTCAGCAACAGCACGCGGCCTTTGATTCCCAGTTTCTTGAGCACGCATCTCTCCTGCATCCAGCTATCGATAGTCCTGCACTCGCGTGTGGCATGCACCACCTGCGCAGTGTAGCGATTTGCTGGCGGGCAATCTTCGTAAAATTGATGTCGTCGTTCGTCGGCCAGTTCGGGCCTTTTCAACGGTTGCGCAAAGTGTCGGGTTGCCTCAGGCGAAGCAATCTTGAATAATTATCAACTGAGAATTATTTGCAGATACTCATGACTCCCATCGCCTCTGGTCATCCGCGCATCCTTTCCATCGAAGACGATCTCGTGCTCGGTGCTTATGTCCATGAGCATCTGGGCCGCAGCGGCTTTCAGGTGACCTGGTGCCAGAACGGCCAGGAAGGCCTCGCCGCTGCCCGCGAGCAAGCCTTCGACGTGGTGTTGATGGACATTCTGTTGCCCGGACTGGACGGGTTGTCAGTGCTGACGCAATTGCGCCAGAGTCACTCCATCCCGGTGTTGCTGATGTCGGCGCTGGGGGCCGAAGCGGATCGCATCAGTGGCTTTAGCCTGGGGGCTGATGATTACCTGACCAAGCCGTTCAGCATGGTCGAGTTGCGGGTACGCATCGAAGCGATCCTGCGCCGCGTCGCCCTCGACCGTCAGCCGACGCCGGCAGCGATTGCGCCGCCGCGGGACAGCTTGCATTTCGACGATGAACAGTCCGAGGTTTTTTACGGCCAGCGAGCCGCCGGCCTGACCCGCAGCGAATACCGCTTGCTGGAAACCCTGAATCGCAATGACGATGAAGTGTTGAGCAAAGCCTTCCTTTATCAACATGTCCTGCAACGCGGTTACTCTGCCCATGACCGCAGTCTGGACATGCACATCAGCCAGATCCGCCGCAAGCTCAAGGCCATCGGCTATACCGAACGCGAAGTGCGGACGGTCTGGGGCAAGGGCTACATTCTGAGCGCCAGTGATGAAATGTAATGTGCCGGGCCGGCACTCGCTATTCTGGAAGCTTGCCTGTTTGCTGGTCGCATTCTGTTTGCTGATGATCTGGTTGAGCTGGTCCTGGGGTCGTTATATGGAACAGCGCAATCAGTTCCTCTCCGATGATGCCCGCAGAACCCTGACGCACTACGCCGCCGAAGCCGAACAAGCCTGGCAGTTGCGCCAGAACGCCGGCATCGATGACTGGTTGCAGACGATGCATCAGCGGGAAAAAGGCTGGGTCGGTGTCATCGGCGGTGATTTGCAATCTTTGAGCAACCAGTCACTTTCGGACAAGGAAATCGAGCGCCTGACCTTCCTGCGCGGATTGGATTGGCCGATCCACAAAAAAGGCCGGCCGTGGATGCGGGTACCGTTCCCTGGCGACCCGTCCACCGGGAGCCTGGTAATCGAGTTGCCCGAACGCTTTCTGCCGGGACAATATCGGGTGTTCTGGCGGGTGATCACCAACGGTGTGATTCCGGGCTTGTTCACATTGCTGTTATGCGTCGGGCTGTATCGCCTGTTGGTGGTACCACTCAATCACTTGCGTGCTCAGGCCAATGCCTGGCGGTCCGACCAATTGAGTGTGCGGCTGTCGAGCCGCACGACCAATCGTACCGATGAGCTGGGTGAACTGGGCAGAGCGTTCGATCATATGTCCGAACGTCTGCAAAGCACGGTTGCGTTGCAACAGCAATTGCTGCGCGACCTGTCCCACGAATTGCGCACACCGCTGAGTCGCCTGAGGGTGGCCAGTGAAAGCGAGCAGGGCCTGGAGTCGTTACGCGAACGTATTGGTCGTGAAGTCGACGGCATGCAGCGATTGGTGGAAGACACGCTGCAATTGGCCTGGCTCGACACCGAACGCACCCGATTGCCTGATGAAGCGATCCAGGTCCAGGCATTGTGGGAAATGCTCACCGAAAACGCCTGCTATGAAAGCTGCTGGCCGAACGGGCAGTTGCTGTGTTCGGTGGACGCTTCCTGCTGGGTTCGCGGCCATCTCGATACGTTGGCCCAAGCGCTGGAAAACATGTTGCGCAATGCTATTCGTCATTCACCCAAGGGCGGCATCGTCCTCCTTGGTGGCCGGCGTGACGGCGAGTACTGGCATCTGTGGCTGGAGGACCAGGGTGGCGGCGTGGCGCAAGCAGATCTGGAACGGATCTTCCTGCCTTTCACCCGCCTCGATGGCTCGCGGCCCGGGGACGGCGGGTTTGGTCTGGGCCTTAGCATCGCGAGGAATGCGGTGCAGCGACAGGGCGGGCAGCTGTGGGCCGAGAATACGGGTAGCGGGTTGCGGATGAACATGCGGCTGATCGCGGATGAAAGCCAAGTCAGTGATAGCGCTTGCGCCAGCAAGACTGCGCCTGCACTGGCGTCCCTTCAAACCCAGTAAGTGCGAGCTGCAAGGTCAGCCAAGCCCTCAACATCTGCTCACGCCGGAGCGTTCCGGCATTGTTGTACGACATTTCCGAAAGGGTATCAGCGGCATTTTCATACTTCCTTGACCGATTAAGCTCTGGCCTTCAATCATCCTCAAGGAACTGAACATGACTGCACCGGACGTAACCAGCGGCACATCAGATGATCGTTTCAGCGAAGTGCTCGCGCTGATCCACGGTGCCAGACAGCAGGCCATTCGAGCGGTCAATACGCAACTGATCGAGTTGTACTGGCAGGTCGGTGCTCATATCAGTCGCAAGCTGGAACGGGCCGAGTGGGGCGATTCCGTGGTCGGTCAATTGGCTGAGCATCTGGCGAGGACGCAACCGGGGTTGCGCGGGTTTACCCGGCGTAACTTGTTCCGTATGCGCCAATTCTACGAGGCCTATCGGGGCGATGAAAAAGTGTCAGCACTGCTGACACAATTACCCTGGACCCACAACCTGCTGATTCTGACTCAGAGCAAGGACCCTCAAGAGCGCGAGTTCTATTTACGTATGGCTATCCAGGAGAAGTGGTCAACTCGTGAGCTGGAGCGCCAGTTCAAGGCAGCATTATTTGAGCGCAGTGTTACTCAGCCGGCAAAAATCTCAACAGCACTGAAACAAACCCACCCCTCGGCGCTGGAGATTTTCCGTGACGCCTACATGCTCGAATTTCTCGACCTGCCCGGAACCCATGCCGAAACCGATTTGCATCAGGGGCTGCTGGCGCGTCTCAAGGAGTTCCTGATCGAACTGGGCCGTGATTTCTGTTTTGTCGGCTCCCAATACCCGCTGCAAGTTGGCGGGCGGGATTTCGCCCTGGACCTCTTGTTCTTCCACCGGGGACTTAACTGCCTGGTAGCCATTGAACTCAAGGTCGGTCGTTTTGAGCCGGAGTATCTGGGCAAGCTGAACTTCTACCTGGAAGCACTGGACCGCGACGAACGAAAGCCTCATGAGAACCCTGCCATTGGAGTCCTGCTCTGTGCCAGCAAGGAAGACGAGGTGGTCGAATATGCGCTCAACCGCAGCCTTTCACCGGCGCTTATCGCTGAGTATCAGGTTCAACTGCCGGACAAACTGCTGTTGCAGTCCAAGCTGCACGAGTTCTACGCATTGAATGTCGGGCAGGCGGATGAGGACTGAGCCAGGACTTATTCCTGTTAGCCATAAGCACCACACTTTGCGTGATATGGCCTTCGAACGTTTGCCGGTATGATAGGCGCCCCCGCAGTCTGGATTGCGAATACGCCATGACCTTGCAGTACCCAACCATCGCCGATTGCGTCGGCAACACTCCGCTGGTTCGTTTGCAGCGCCTGCCTGGCGCCACCAGCAACACCCTTTTGCTCAAGCTTGAAGGGAATAACCCGGCGGGTTCGGTCAAGGACCGTCCGGCGCTGTCGATGATCACCCGCGCCGAATTGCGTGGGCAGATCCATGCCGGCGATACGCTGATCGAAGCGACTTCGGGTAACACCGGTATTGCGTTGGCCATGGCCGCCGCGATCAAGGGTTACAAGATGATCCTGATCATGCCGGACAACTCCAGCGCTGAACGCAAGGCTGCCATGACCGCTTATGGCGCCGAGTTGATTCTGGTCAGCCAGGAAGAAGGCATGGAAGGCGCCCGCGACCTCGCCCAGCGCATGGAGGCCGAAGGCCGTGGCAAAGTGCTGGATCAGTTCGCCAATGGCGACAACCCCGAGGCGCATTACACCACCACTGGCCCGGAAATCTGGCGTCAGACCCAGGGCACCATCACCCATTTCGTCAGCTCCATGGGCACCACCGGCACCATCATGGGGGTTTCGCGGTACCTGAAAGAACAGAGCGACGCCGTGCAGATCATCGGCCTGCAACCGATGGAAGGCTCGGCGATTCCGGGTATCCGTCGCTGGCCCCAGGAATACCTGCCAAAGATCTATCAGGCCGATCGCGTGGACCGGATCGTCGACATGGCGCAAAGCGAAGCCGAAGACGTGACCCGTCGACTGGCCCGTGAAGAAGGCATCTTCTGCGGCGTGTCCTCGGGCGGCGCAGTGGCAGCGATGCTGCGTCTGTCCAAAGAAGTTGAAAACGCGGTGATCGTCGCGATCATCTGCGACCGTGGCGACCGTTACCTGTCGACCGGCATTTTCGACGCGCCCAACTGATGGCCAAACATGAAAGAGGCCTGCGCTTCCAGCCCACCGGCGGCAGCAAGGCCCCGCAAGTCCCGACCGGCAAAAAACAGCGCCTGACCATCGAGCGCCTGGCCAATGACGGTCGCGGTATCGCGTTTTTCGAAGGGCGTACCTGGTTCGTCATCGGCGCATTGGCCGGTGAAGAGATCGAAGCGCGTGTACTTGGCGCCCACGGCAAAGTGGTCGAGGCGCGCACCGAACGGGTGTTCAAGGCCAGCGAACTGCGCCGCCCGGCACCGTGCGCCCATGCCGGCCGTTGCGGCGGTTGCAGCGTGCAGCATCTGCCACATGATGAACAGCTCGCCCTGAAACAGCGCATGCTCGCCGAGCAGTTGTCCAAGGTCGCCGGCGTCGAGCCCGAAGAGTGGGCTGTCCCGTTGAGCGGTCCAGAGTTCGGCTACCGTCGCCGCGCCCGCGTAGCCGTGCGATGGGACATGAAGGCCAAGATGCTCGAAGTCGGTTTCCGCGCCGCCGGCAGCCAGGACATTGTCGGCATCAATGAATGTCCGGTGCTGGTACAACCCTTGCAGCCGATCATGACCGGCTTGCCGCCGATGTTGCGCCGCTTGAGCAAACCTCAGGCGCTCGGGCATGTGGAGTTGTTCAGTGGCTCATCCCTGGCGGTTTTGCTGCGACACATGGCGCCATTGTCCGAAGGCGACCTGACCATTCTCAAGGATTTCTGTGCGCTCCATGAAGCCCAGTTGTGGCTGCATGGCGACGGCGAGCCGCAACCGGTCGAGGCCGGTCAGTCGCTGGGCTATCGTCTTGAGCAGTGGGATCTGGAGTTGGCTTATCGTCCAGGGGATTTCATTCAGGTCAACGCCGGCGTCAACGAAGCGATGGTTGCCCAGGCGCTGGACTGGCTGAAACCTGCGACGGATGAGCGGGTTCTCGATCTGTTCTGCGGTCTCGGCAATTTTGCCTTGCCGCTGGCCAAGTCCACTCGCGAAGTGGTGGCGGTGGAGGGCGTGCAGACGATGGTTGATCGGGCGGCGGCAAACGCGGCTAGCAATAATCTGCATAACGCGAAGTTTTTTCAGGCCGATTTATCCCAGCCGTTGACCGATGCCGAATGGGCGCGGGAAGGCTTTTGTGCGGTACTCTTGGACCCACCGCGTGACGGTGCTTTCGAGGTTGTGCGCAAGCTCAGGACGCTGGGTGCCGAACGGTTGGTATATGTGTCGTGCAATCCGGCAACTCTGGCGCGCGACACGGTCGAATTGATCAAGCAGGGCTACCGGTTAAAACGTGCCGGGATTCTCGATATGTTTCCTCAGACGGCACATGTCGAGGCCATGGCGTTATTTGAAGCGAGCTAGGATGCTCGTCTGGTCCGACTGGCCCACCCGTGCAACCGCGCATCAGCCCGACGTGGGCGCACGGGCAACGAAGGTCAGCGATTTGACGCATTGAATCTGCGTCGTAGGGAAGGTAAGCAAGATGGTACAGGTGAGAGCACACCAGCCGATCAACACCGACGGCAGTATCAATCTCGAGGCTTGGCTCGATCATGCGGTCAGTGTCGATCTGGCGCTGGATCGCGAAGCCTTGAAAGAGGCTTGCGAGTTCGCTCGCGAGTCTGAGCAGCAGGCCAATGCGGCCAAGAATTTATGGTCGGAAGGCAACTCGAGTTTCCGTACCGGCCTTGAAATCGCCGAAATTCTCGCCGACCTCAAACTCGATCAGGATTCGCTGGTCGCTGCGGTCCTGTACCGAGGCGTGCGCGAAGGTCAGATCCCGTTGCCGGCGGTCAGCCAGCGCTTTGGTCCGGTGGTCGCCAAACTCATCGACGGCGTGCAGCGCATGGCGGCTATCAGCGACAGTCTGAGCCCGCGTAAATCCATGGTGATGGGCACTCAGGGGCAGGTCGAAAACCTGCGCAAGATGCTGGTGGCGATGGTCGACGACGTGCGTGTCGCCTTGATCAAGCTGGCCGAGCGCACCTGCGCGATTCGTGCGGTAAAAACCGCCGACGACGAAAAGCGCAACCGCGTGGCCCGTGAAGTCTTCGACATCTACGCGCCGCTCGCCCATCGTCTGGGGATCGGTCATATCAAATGGGAGTTGGAGGACTTGTCCTTCCGCTACCTTGAGCCCGATCAGTACAAACAGATCGCCAAATTGCTGCATGAACGGCGACTCGATCGTGAGCGTTTCATCAGCGAGGTGATGAGCCAGCTGAAAAACGAATTGCAGGCCACCGGCGTCGATGCAGACATCAGTGGCCGGGCCAAACACATCTACTCGATCTGGCGCAAAATGCAGCGCAAAGGTCTGGAGTTCAGCCAGATCTACGACGTTCGCGCCGTGCGTGTGCTGGTGCCGGAAATGCGCGATTGCTACACCGCGCTCGGCATCGTCCACACCCTGTGGCGGCACATTCCCAAAGAGTTTGACGACTACATCGCCAACCCCAAGGAAAACGGCTACCGCTCGCTGCACACTGCTGTGATCGGTCCGGAGGGCAAGGTGCTGGAAGTGCAGATCCGCACCCACGCCATGCACGAAGAAGCCGAGCTGGGGGTTTGCGCACACTGGAAGTACAAGGGCACCGACGTCAAATCCGGTTCCAATCACTACGAAGAGAAAATTTCCTGGTTGCGGCAGGTGCTCGAATGGCACGAGGAACTGGGTGACATCGGTGGCCTGGCGGAACAGTTGCGGGTCGATATCGAGCCTGACCGGGTCTATATCTTCACCCCGGACGGTCACGCCATCGACCTGCCGAAGGGCGCGACGCCACTGGACTTTGCCTACCGCGTGCACACCGAAATCGGTCACAACTGCCGTGGCGCCAAGATCAACGGGCGCATCGTGCCGCTCAACTACAGCCTGCAAACGGGTGAGCAGGTCGAGATCATCACCAGCAAGCATGGCACCCCGAGTCGTGACTGGCTCAACCCGAACCTGGGTTACGTCACCACCTCGCGGGCGCGGGCGAAGATCGTTCACTGGTTCAAGCTGCAGGCCCGCGACCAGAACGTCGCGGCCGGTAAAACCCTGCTTGAGCGCGAGCTCAATCGCCTCGGTCTGCCGGCGGTGGACTTCGACAAGCTGGCCGAGAAGGCCAACATGAAAACCGCCGAAGACCTGTTTGCCGCGCTCGGTGCCGGTGATTTGCGCCTGGCGCAGTTGGTCAACCTGGCGCAGCAATTGGTCGAGCCGGAACGCGGCAACGAACAGTTGGAACTCATCCCGCGCAAGGCGACCGGTTACAAGCCGGGCAAGCGCGGCGACATTCAGATCCAGGGCGTCGGCAACCTGATGACCCAGATGGCCGGCTGCTGCCAGCCGCTGCCAGGGGACGCAATCGTCGGTTACATCACCCAGGGCCGTGGCGTCAGCATTCACCGCCAGGACTGCGCATCGGTGTTGCAATTGGGCGGACGCGAGCCAGAGCGGATCATCCAGGTCAGCTGGGGGCCGGTGCCGGTGCTTACTTATCCGGTAGACATCGTCATTCGGGCCTACGACCGTTCCGGCCTGCTGCGTGACGTTTCGCAGGTGCTGCTCAACGAGCGAATCAACGTGCTGGCGGTCAACACCCGTTCGAACAAGGAGGACAACACGGCGCTGATGTCCCTGACCATCGAGATTCCGGGGCTGGATGCATTGGGGCGATTGCTGGGGCGGATTTCCCAATTGCCGAACATCATCGAAACCCGGCGTAACCGTACGCCGTGAAGAACGACGCCGATCAACTGTGGGAGCTGGCTTGCCAGCGATGGCATCACCTCGATTCTCCTCAGAGATCGAGTTGTCCGCATCGCCGGCAAGTCAGCTCCCACAGGTCTTGTTGAGACTGACCCGATGTATTCACTTGAAGACTTGCTTCATCTGATGAACCGCCTGCGCGACCCGCAGTACGGTTGCCCGTGGGACATCAAGCAAACCTACGCCACCATCGTTGCGCATACCCTTGAGGAAGCCTACGAAGTCGCCGACGCCATCGAACGTGGTGACTTCGATCATTTACAGGGCGAACTCGGCGACTTGCTGTTCCAGGTGGTTTATTACAGCCAACTGGCCCGGGAAGAAGGGCGCTTCGAGTTCGACGGTGTGGTCGACAGCATCACCCGCAAACTGATCCGCCGGCATCCCCACGTGTTCCCTACAGGTGATCTCTATGCGCCGCTGGATGTGCCTCGGTTGACCGAAGAGCAAGTCAAGCAACGCTGGGAAGAGATCAAGGCCGAAGAGCGCGCGGAGAAATCTGCGGCACCGCTGCAGCTGTCGTTGCTCGATGACGTGCCCGCTGCATTGCCGGCGTTGTCACGCTCGGCAAAATTGCAGAAACGCGCAGCGCAGGTGGGTTTCGACTGGCCCGATGCTCTGCCGGTACTCGACAAGGTCCGCGAAGAACTCGACGAAGTCCTCGAAGCCATGTCGCAAAACGATCCCGAGGCGGTGGCTGGCGAGATCGGCGACCTGTTGTTTTCCGTGGTCAATCTTGCGCGTCATCTGAAGATTGACCCGGAAACCGCACTACGTGGCGCCAATGGCAAGTTCGAGCGACGTTTCCGTTTTATCGAACAGGCATTGCGCGACACCCACCGACCCATGGAAGATTGCACCCTCGAAGAGTTGGACGCCTTGTGGGGCGAAGCCAAACGTCAGGAAAAGAATTTGCCCAGCTGCGGTTGAGCAGTTGCCTAAGTGAGTAATAAGCACCATGAGCATTTCCCTTCGCGACCAGTTGCTCAAAGCAGGGCTGGTCAACCAGAAGCAGGCCAAGCAGGTCAGCAAAGACAAACAGAAGCAACAGCGTCTGGCCCACAAAGGCCAGGTCGAACTGGATGATTCCCAGCAGCGTGCAGCCCAGGAAGCCATGGCCGAGAAGGTCAAGCGCGATCAGGAGCTCAATCGCCAGCAGAAGGAAAAAGCCGAAGCCAAGGCCCGTGTCGCGCAGATCAAGCAATTGATTGAAGCCACGCGCCTGCCGAAGCTGACGACTGAGGATTACTACAACTTCGTCGATGACAAGAAGGTCAAGCGTCTGTCGGTCAATACGCTGATGCGCAACAAGCTCAGCAATGGTTCGCTGGCCATCGTGCATCATGCCGGTGGTTATGAAGTCATTCCCCGTGAAGCGGCGCTGAAGATCCAGGAGCGTGACCCTCAGCGCATTGTGCAGCTGAACGTGAAGACGGAAGAAGTCGCAGCCGAGGACGATCCGTACGCGGCTTACCAGATTCCTGATGATCTGATGTGGTAATCCATTTGTCTTGTTAGCGAACTTACATGTTTGCTGGCAATTCACTTGATTTTTATATTGAGCCCGAAACATCGTATCGATACGATCTTTCGGGTTTTCTTTTGCCAAAAATACTTTACTTGCAAGTGAAGTTGCACTGCGGAGAAAACCCAATGGAATGAATTTTATGACATAAGGATATGTTTGATGTTGATCAATATTGCTTCGTTGCGCCAACCTACTTTTAAATCACAATTTTCCAAACAAAGACCGTCCTACCTATCCATCAATGATTATCTGACGAGCGAACTCGATGCGCGGGTTGATCATGTGCGCTGGAAAATAAAGGTCGCAGCCAAGGCCGCTCGCGAGCGGCATGCGGGTGCCGCCTGTCTGTTCTTTACCCTGCCCGAGTTCTTCTGGAACATACCCTGGCACGTCGTGCAGAGTGAGGAGGAACTTCACGAACTGAACTCCGCTTACCTTGAAAATCTATCGGCTGCTGTCATGACGTTGATGGAGGATCTCCCGGTTGAGCATTATGGGAAAATCGTTTTGCTGGGAGGAAGTTGCGCAAGCCTTATAAAAATTGAGCAGAGCGACTCCAATCATTACGAGGCCATCAATTATTTGCTGGTCATCTCCAACAAAGAGTATGAGGTGGATAAACCGCTTATTTCGATGTGGCCAAAACGTTATGTGTCAGGTATCGATTTTGGCCGGCATGTCGGGACATCGGCGGGGTATTGGTACTTTAATCTTTTCGGTGACTTTGTTGTAAAGGTCAAGGCGCTCAGCAGTGTGCAAGCCGAACACAGTTACTTCGACAGTTATGAAGGAAGATTTTTGAACAATCTTGTTCCCGGCTGTCCGTTCGGCGTCAATCTGTGCCTTGATTATTCGTTGCTTAAAGAGGGCGAGCGAGACGAGGAGATTGAACTGAAAAACTCGAAGATCGATTTTCTGATTGCTTGTGGCATGGGCTTGGACTACAGCAAACGACATCTGCCATCGATACAGTACTCCGTCAGGAACGACGGTTTCGACGATGGGGAATGCGAGGTGGTCAGACATGACGCGGGAAAGATCGTCGGGGTTGTCCCTTCAGTGGTGATCGATGGCGATGTTCATCTGGCTTCTTTGCGCATTACGTAACGTGTCAGATTGCGCTGCAGCTCACTGTGTAGGAAGGGCGAGCTGCAGCGAGGGCACGTTTCGTGTTCAGCCAGTCATGAGTTCGCGTTCATGTTCCAGCATTTCCAACTCGGCCTTGTAATTCTGGGCGTCGGTCTCGCTATGGAACATCCCCACCAGCAATTCCTGTTGATGTACATCCCAGATCCGGATACCGGCGGCTACGCCTTCATGGGACATTTTTGAATCGTCGCGTTCAGTTACTTTTACAGTCATCTGCTAGCTCCAATCTCTGTTATCTGCAGCAAGGCATGTGCAGGACTCTGTTATATGATTTGGTAGCTTGCTAAGTAAACGACTGGCTTTGGAAAGGGTTTGTTGCAGAATTGGAAACAGTCCTGCAGCCCACGGAAACCGCGACATTCAGTCGCAGGGCGTTTGGTTGCATGACAAAAGCTTCATCTTCCATCGACACATTTCATCCTGTGGGAGCTGGCTTGCCAGCGATAGCGGTGTGTCAGCCGATGCTGATGTTTGCTGTGCCGACGTCATCGCTGGCAAGCCAGCTCCCACAGGTAATATGTCAGCCTGGTGAATTCAAAAGGCAAAAAAAAACGCCCCGAACCAGTCGGGGCGTTTTCATGTGTGGCTCAGCGAGGAATTACTTGCCTTCCCAGCGCTTCAGTACCAGCGTGGCGTTGGTGCCACCGAAACCGAAACTGTTGCTCATCACAGTGTTGATGGTGGCGTTCTCGCGGGTCTTGGTCAGCACCGGCAGGTCGGCCACTTCAGGGTCCAGCTCGTCGATGTTGGCGGAGCCGGCAATGAAATTGCCTTCCATCATCAGCATGCAGTAGATCGCTTCGTGAACGCCGGCGGCGCCCAGGGAGTGGCCCGACAGGCTCTTGGTGGAGCTGATGGCCGGAGCCTTGTCACCGAACACTTCACGCACACCTTTCATTTCCGCGACGTCGCCGACCGGAGTCGAGGTGCCGTGGGTGTTCAGGTAGTCGATCGGGGTGTCGACGGTGGACAGTGCCTGCTGCATGCAGCGAATCGCACCTTCGCCGCTTGGGGCGACCATGTCATAGCCGTCGGAAGTCGCGCCGTAGCCAACGATTTCCGCGTAGATCTTCGCGCCGCGAGCCAGAGCGTGTTCCAGCTCTTCGACCACGACCATGCCGCCACCGCCGGCGATGACGAAACCGTCACGCTTGGCGTCGTAGGCACGGGAAGCTTTTTCCGGGGTTTCGTTGTACTGGCTGGACAGTGCGCCCATGGCGTCGAACAGGAACGATTGGCTCCAGTGTTCTTCTTCACCGCCGCCGGCGAAAACGATGTCCTGCTTGCCCATCTGGATCTGTTCCATGGCGGTGCCGATGCAGTGCGCACTGGTGGCGCAGGCAGAAGCGATGGAATAGTTCAGGCCCTTGATCTTGAACGGAGTGGCCAGGCAAGCGGAAACGGTGCTGCTCATGGTCCGCGTTACGCGGTACGGGCCGACGCGCTTGACGCCTTTCTCGCGCAGGATGTCCAGCGCTTCCATCTGGTTCAGCGTGGAGGCACCACCGGAACCGGCGATCAGGCCGGTACGCGGGTTGGACACTTGCTCTTCGGTCAGGCCGGAGTCAGTAATGGCGTCTTTCATGGCCAGGTAGGCATAAGCTGCCGCGTGGCCGACGAAACGATAGATCTTGCGATCGATCAGTTCTTCGAGATTGAGGTCAATGGAGCCGGAAACCTGGCTACGCAGACCCATTTCAGCATATTCCGGGTTGAACCGGATGCCAGGGCGGCTTGCACGCAGGTTAGCGGAGACGGTCTCTTTGTCATTGCCCAGGCACGAAACAATGCCCAGACCAGTGATAACGACGCGGCGCATGCGAATAACCCTTAGAAGTTGTCAGTGGAGGTGAACACGCCGACCCGGAGGCCTTCGGCGGTGTAGATTTCGCGACCGTCGACAGTGACCGAACCGTCGGCGATGGCCAGGTTCAGCTTGCCCTTGAGGACGCGTTTGATATGGATGTTATAGGTGACTTTCTTGGCGGTCGGCAGGACCTGGCCGAAGAATTTCACTTCGCCCGAACCCAGCGCACGACCGCGGCCCGGCAGGCCTTGCCAGCCGAGGAAGAAGCCGACCAGTTGCCACATGGCATCGAGGCCCAGGCAGCCCGGCATCACCGGATCACCTTCGAAGTGGCAAGCGAAGAACCACAGGTCCGGATTGATATCCAGCTCGGCGACCAATTCACCTTTGCCGTACTTGCCACCCTCTTCGCTGATCAGCGTGATGCGATCAACCATCAGCATGTTCGGGGCGGGCAGTTGCGCGTTACCTGGGCCGAACAGCTCACCGCGACTGCAGCGCAGCAGATCTTCCCGGGTAAAGGCGTTTTGTTTGGTCATGCGAGCTCCTCAATAGTCCCATGCGGCAGGTGGGGCAAATCTTCCCGACCGTCCGAAGCATTCATGCCTCGAACCGGCAGCCTACTCATAGACTATTGCGTTGTGGTGAAAGTCACAGCACCAAGGACATGAATGTACACTTGTGCACTGAAATTTTTATTCAAGCCCCTTTATGGGCCTGTTCGGGTGTCTAAGACTGCCGCACTTTCGCCTTTGACGCCAGTCACAGATGGTCGAAAGGCCTGTACTACCGCACCCAGCGCTGCAGAATTTGCTGTAGATCATTACGTTTGAATGGCTTGGCCAGGTAATCGTTCATCCCCGCCGACAAGCAGGCTTCGCGGTCGCCCTGCAAGGCATTAGCCGTCAAGGCGATTATCGGCAAGTCGGTGCAGCCGGGTAACTGGCGAATCTGTCGGGTGGCTTCATAACCGTCGATGATCGGCAGGCGGCAGTCCATCAGGATCGCTTCGAAAATCAGACTTTCGGCACTGCGCACCGCCTGCGCGCCATCGGCAGCGACGCTGACAGTAAAGCCCAGACTGCGCAACATTGCTTCGATGACGGTTTGATTGACCGGGTTGTCTTCTACCAGCAGGACATTGCGGCCCTCACCGTCGCCATCGCCCGCAGGCATGCGTGAGGTCAGCGCCGGTAATGATTGTTGACAGAGTGCCAGCGGGATCTCGAGGGTGAACACCGAACCACGACCTTCTTCGCTCTGGGCACGCAAAGTCCCGCCCATGCGCTCCGCAAGCGTGCGGGCAATCGGCAGACCCAGGCCGGTCCCGCCGTAGCGTCTGGAAATTGAGCTGTCGGCCTGTTGGAATGCGTTGAACATCAATTCCAGACTGTCGGCCGGAATGCCGATTCCGCTATCGCGCACGCTGCAGGTAAACCACAGCAATTCATGATCCAGTGATTGCCACTGCGGTTCGATGGTTACGCGGCCCTGCTCGGTAAACTTCAACGCGTTGCCGACCAGGTTCACCAGAATCTGCCGGATCCGCGTCGGATCGCCTCGTACCTGCAATGCGCGCATGTCCTGAGGAATCTGCAACTGCAGCTCGAGCCCGCGTTGCGCAGCGCTGTGCTGGAAGGATTGGGCGCAGGCGCTGATCAGGTCGGCCAGGTTGAACGGGATATGCTCCAGCTCCAGTTCCGAGCGTTCGATACGCGAGAAATCGAGAATGTCGTTGATGACCTTGAGCAAATGTTCGGTGGACTCCGAGGCCAGTGCCGCGTACTCGACCTGTTCCTCGGTCATCTCGGTGGTTTCCAGCAATTGCAGCATGCCCAGCACGCCATTCATCGGCGTACGCAATTCGTGGCTCATCATGGCCAGGAAGTCGGACTTGGCGTTGTTGGCCTTTTCCGCTTCTTCGCGGGTCTGGATCAATTGCTCCATGGCTTGCTGCTGTTCGCGGCTGGCCTGTTCGAGACCGCTGGCGAGATTGTTGATGTGTTGCGACAACGCGCCCAGTTCAGTGTCGTCGACGATCGGCAGCGGAGTCTTGTAGTCGCCTTCCTGAATCGCCTTGACTGCGTTGCCGATATCACGGATCGGTTGCGACAGGCTTGCGGCCAGGCGTCGGGCCAGCAGGAAAGTAAACAGCAGGGCGAACAGTGCCAGAATGGCGGCCTTGAGCAGGATTTCCTGCTGGCGCTGACTGAACGCATCATTGGACAGGCCGACGATCACCCGACCCAGATAATCCTCGACAGGAGCGGTGGTGGCGACCTTGCTGTTCTGGAAAAAATCGTTGTGCAGCGGCACCCGTTGCAATCGCACGGGCGCCTGGAATACTTCGACCTGATGCGGTCGATTGTGGCTTGCCGACGGCTGCTCGACGTACACGAGGATCCGGTTGGCGCTGTCCTGGACCTCCAGAAAACGCACGTTGGGCGTGGCGAGTGTGGCTTTGAGCAGACTTTCCAGCACTTCGTTGTTGCCGGAAATTACCCCGTATTCCGTGGCCGGAGCGAGCTGGTTGGCGATGAGTTGGCCGGTGTGGTTGAGCTCCTGACGCAGGTCCTGGATCCGCACGAACGTGAAGAAACTGATCAACAGCAAGGTCAACAGCAGGGCAGGGCCGAGGCTGATGATCTGGGTGCGGGTATTGATGTCCCAACGGCGACGGAAGGTCATGGGCGGCGTTCTCCTTCGGCCAGCAGGGTTGCAACAGAAGATTCATTGATCTGCTCAATACCTAGTGAACGAGCCACCTGCGGGTTACTTGAGACTTTGAAACGGTGCGGGTAATACGTGCGCGGCCAAGCGGCGGGTGGCTGGTCGAGCAATTGATCAAGCATCGCCAGCCAATCGTTTTGATCGCTGTAACTGCTGGCCAGGCTTCCAGCCTTGACGAATCCGGCGTTGGGGCCGATCAGCGCCAATTGTCGGGCATAGCTGCTGAGCAACAGGTTTTTCGCGGTTTTCGAGTTGTACAGATCAGGGTCATCGAGGCCGAGCAATACGTCGCTTTTGTTGAGCAGCGTTTGCAAGGGGCGACTGTCCTGGGTGTTGTCCCAGCGCTCGCTGACCACCTCAAGCCCCAGTGGCCGGGCGGCCTGGCGCAGTTCTTTCAAGAGGAACTCGCTGTGACTGTCATACAGCACGCCAATGCGTTTCACTTGGGGCAACAGGATTTGAATCAGGCGCATCTGGCGGTCCGCAGGTGGATCGCTCCAGAGCAGACTCAGCTGTGCAGGCACCGCGTCACCCAAGTGTTGCCGGGCTTGCAGACGGCTGATACGCAACACCAGGGTCGGCGGGCCTTGGCTGTCCTGCAGGCGCCAGTCGAGGCTCGGCAAATCGAGCAGGATCAAACGGATGTCCACCGGCAGTTTGCCCGGTGCCGGCAAAGTGGCCAACGGCTGGAAACGCACGTTATCGGCAGGTCGCAACTCGCGCAGGGCCTGAACGAAGGATTGCACCCCGGAGCTGTCTTCTGCCCCGGTCAACAGAATGTCCGCGGCGTTGGCCGAAAGGCTGCCGAGCCAGCCACTGACCACCAGGCACAGCATGGCCAGCAGATGGCCCAGGCCTGGCGTCTGGCGGGGCGGACAATAAGCCATCTTAAAGTGCCAGCTCCGCGCTGAAGTACATCACTTGGCGCTCGTCATAATTATTGTCAATGAAGGTGGTCGGTTGATGATCGAGGCGGTGCTGGAGCACGCCAGCCAATTCCAGGCTGGCTTTGCCCAGACGGATACGTTTGGCGATGCGCGTGTCGATTCGTTCGAAGCGGTAGCCGTTCAAGGCGTCGTCACCGTAGTAGAAAAGCGCGCTGTTCCAGCCTTTGCCCCAGTCGCGCATCCAGCCGGCGGAACCGCTATTGCGAGCCGTCTGTTGTGCGTCCTGAGGATTGCTCGCGTCGACATCGACGTAGGCGTAGGTAAAGCGCAAACGGTCAGCGTCGTCGACACGCCAGTCGAGCTGGGTTTCCGCTCCGGAAAATCGCGCGGTGTTGGCGTTACTGGCGATGAACTGATTGTTGCGCAGCGGTTCGCTGATCATGCCGGTGATTTCGTCATGGAACAGCTTTACGTCAAGAGCGAGCCTCTGTCCGGCGAAGTATCCGTTATAACCCAGTTCGCGAGAGCGCATATGTTCCTGGTCGAGATTGCCGGGGCCGCGGGTCTTGACGAAGTAACGGGCGCTGGACTGGCCATAGGCCGTCGGTTGCAGGTTGGTGACGCGGTAACTCCAGTTGACGCTGTTTTCGAACATGTCCGGCGAACGGATGGCTTCGGAGTACACCGCCCGCAAGCCATGGCGCGGGTTGATCAGGTAATTGACCGCCACCCGCGGCGTCAGTGAGTTGCCGATCAACTGCGTATCTTCGAACATCGCGCCGCCTTGCAGCAGCCAGTGTTCGCTGGCGCGCCACTCGAGTTGGCCGAATGCCCGCCACGTGGTGTCATCGAGGGTGCCATTGAAGTAAGTCTCGGAATCTGCCCGGTCGTAACGATAGTTCAAGCCGCTGACCAGTCGCAGACTATCGGACAGACTCAGGGTGTCCTGCAGTTCCAGATCGTAGCGGGTCTCCCGGGTGCTTTGATCGATGTCGCCGCAAACGGTCTGCCGGGCACCATTTCGCCATTGATCGAGCGCCTGATTGGCCAATGCTTGCTCGGTGGCCTCGCCGGGAGGGGCGCCGGGGCCGGTAAAACGTTCGATATTGCGTGCCAGGCGTTCGGTGTAGTTTGGGTTGAGCTGCCAGAGTTCGGTCAGTTGCGGACTGAACGAGATCTCGGCATCGCACGCGCGCCAGGTTTGCTGGCGATCCCAATGCTGGGCTGAGCCCTGGACATACAGACTGTGGTCGGGATTGATATCGAGGTTCCAACGCAACGAGCCGGCGTAATCCTTGGCGGTGACGTCAGAATTGTCGCCGGCACGGGTAATCCCCGAAAACACTGGACGGTAGGTATACGGCCGCTGATTACTGCCTTCTTTGGCGTTCAATTGCCAATCGATGCTTTGGCGTTCGTCGAGCGCTTGGCTGACGGCCAGATTGAAGCGATTCAAACGGCGGCTGTCGCGATAATCGGCGCCGTTGCGGTCGGTGTCGAAGCCGTCGTCCTGCTGGCCGGAAAACGACAGGCGTAGATCTCCGTCATTCCAACCCACGCCCTGGCTGGCGTAAAAATCGTTGATGCCGCGTTGGCCACGAGTGACTTTCATCCGCGTGCCATGGCTGTCGGCCGGGTTGCGCGTGATGATATTGACCACCGCCATCAGCGCATTGGCGCCATAGCTGACGGTGTTCGGGCCGCGGAAAACTTCGATGCGCTCGATATCCTCCATGGCCACCGGAATGTCGCTCCAGTCCACCGTAGCCAGGCCGGCGCGGTACACCGAGCGACCGTCGATCAATACCTGCATGCGCCGCGCTTCGCTGGCGCTGGTGCCGTGATAATTCACCGTCGCCTGGTTGCCGCTGATGTTGCCGACCATCATTCCGGGCACCAATCGCAGCACTTCACTGATGTCCCGGGCACCCGTGGCATTGATCAGCGCACTGTCGATCACGGTCATGCTTCCCGGAACGGCCGCTGGCGACTGTTTAAGGCGCGTGGCCGTCAGCACCTGCGGCAACGGTTCGCTATCGAGGAACAAGTCGTCTGCCAGCAATGGCGAGCTGAAGACCAGCGCCAGCACCAACGGCGAGCGAGGTGAAGGAGAACCCAGTGACACAACACATCCTTGTCAGCAATTGATGGCGCGCATGTTAACCGAGGCCGATGACTTTTCCAGTCACGATGTCAGCATTTTCCTGGGGTTTTATCCTGCAACTTTCAACTTGCGCCGGTAATTGACACAGGGGCTGGCCGACACTGGGGCGCTCCGTATAATGCCGACATCGCCACTGGTATGGATTAACGGATTACATATGACTGAACAGCGCCCGATTGCGGTCCTGGGAGGCGGAAGTTTTGGTACCGCCGTGGCAAACCTGCTGGCCGAAAACGGTCACCAGGTCCTGCAGTGGATGCGTGACCCTGAACAGGCCGAAGCCATTCGGGTCAATCGTGAGAACCCGCGTTATCTCAAGGGCATCAAGATTCTGCCCGGCGTGACGCCGGTCACCGATCTGCAAGCCACCCTTGAAGCCTGCGATCTGAGTTTCGTTGCGCTGCCATCCGGCGCGTTGCGCTCGGTGCTGGCACCGCACGCCGAGCGTCTGCGCGGCAAGATGCTGGTGAGCCTGACCAAAGGCATCGAGGCTCATACGTTCAAATTGATGAGCCAGATTCTCGAAGAGATTGCCCCGCAAGCACGCATCGGCGTGTTATCCGGGCCGAACCTGGCCCGCGAAATCGCCGAACATGCGCTGACCGCCACGGTGGTTGCCAGTGAAGACGAGGAACTCTGCGAGCGGGTTCAGGCCGTGCTGCATGGCCGCACCTTCCGTGTGTACGCCAGTGCGGATCGATTCGGCGTGGAACTGGGCGGCGCGTTGAAAAACGTCTACGCAATCATTGCCGGCATGGCCGTGGCACTGGAGATGGGCGAAAACACCAAGAGCATGCTGATCACCCGGGCGTTGGCGGAAATGACCCGCTTTGCGGTCAATCAGGGCGCCAACCCGATGACTTTCCTCGGCCTGGCGGGCGTGGGCGATTTGATCGTGACCTGCTCCTCGCCGAAAAGCCGCAACTATCAGGTCGGTTTTGCCCTCGGTCAGGGCTTGAGCCTGGAAGAGGCGGTCAATCGCCTGGGTGAAGTGGCCGAAGGCGTGAACACCCTCAAGGTGCTCAAGGCCAAGTCCCAGGAGGTGGGCGTTTATATGCCGCTGGTCGCCGGGCTGCATGCGATTTTGTTCGAAGGGCGCACGCTGGAACAGGTGATCGCGCTGTTGATGCGTGGTGAACCCAAAACCGATGTCGACTTTATTTCCACCAGCGGTTTCAACTGAGCCCACCCCTTAACCGGAACGGAGTGAGACATGAACGATCAGAAAGTAGAAGCCAAGTACGAATCCATCCTGCTGCGGGTGTTGTGGATGGTGGTTTTTGTGCTGGTCTGGCAAGTGGCGCAATTCATCCTGGGTGCCGTGGTGCTGGTGCAGTTGATCTATCGTTTGATTTACGGCGCCCCGAGCGCCAGTTTGATGAACTTCGGCGACAGTCTGAGCCAGTTCCTGGCTCAGATCGGTCGGTTCGGCAGTTTTCACAGCGACCAGAAGCCTTGGCCGTTCGCCGATTGGCCGACGCCGCGTACGCCGGAAGGTGAAGCGCCGCACGTCGTGGCGCCAGCGCCGCATCCGGCCCGAGATGAGGAACCCAAGCTATGAAACTCTGGGTATTGCGTCATGGTGAAGCCGTACCACACGGCTCCCGCCCCCACGATTCGGAGCGGGAACTGACGGACCACGGTCGTGAAGAAATATTGCGCAGTGCGGCACTGCTGATCGGCCAGCCGCTGACCGCGATCTACGCCAGCCCCTACCTGCGCGCACAGCAAACAGCGCAGTTGGTGCGCGAAGCGTTGGGTTTCGAACCGGAAATTCGCACTGTCGATTGGCTGACACCGGACACTGATCCGGACAAAGTGGCCGAGCAAATGGTTGCGGTGAGTGACGTACTGCTGGTCAGTCACAACCCGTTGGTGGGCAATTTGCTGAGCTATTTGCAACACGGTGCCGGACACCCACCGGAGCGGATCAGCACTGCCGGGCTGGCGGAACTCGAAGGCAGTGAACTGCTGGTCGGCTCGATGAGGCTCAACAGCGTCAAGCACCCATAGCCGTCTTTGATTTTTCTTATGCAGGAGCGAGGCTTGCCCGCGAAGCTTTCGGCAATTCAGAGGCTCCCTTCGCGGGCAAGCCTCGCTTCTACAGGCAGAGAGGGCTTGAAAAAAATCGTACAAAATAGCTAACCAAGCACTTGCTTGGTTGACTACGCTTGCTCCAGAACAAAAAAACAGGAGCGAGTCGCATGTCTGCTGCTTTTCGTTTGCCGCTGGACGTTTTCTACGAGCGTGAAGCCCGTCATCCGCGCCAGCGCTTTTTGGTGCAGCCCGTTGGCGGTGGGCAAGTCGAGACCCTGACCTGGGCCGACGTCGGCCATCAGGCCCGCTGTGCAGCACATTGGTTGCGAGCGCGGGAGTTGCCACAAGGCAGCCATATCGCCCTGATTTCGAAAAACTGCGCCCACTGGATCATTGCCGACCTGGCGATCTGGATGGCAGGCCATGTCTCGGTGCCGTTGTACCCGAACCTGACGGCCGAATCCGTGGCCCAGGTGCTGGAGCATTCTGAAGCGGTCCTGGCCTTTATTGGCAAACTCGACGACTGGCCCGGTATGTCCCGAGGGGTGAGCCCGGACTTGGTGACGATCAGCCTGCCGCTGCATCCGCCTGGCACCTTCGATTTCAGCTGGGCCGATCTGCAACGCAGCTCACCGATCCAGGACGATCCCAAGCCTGCCGCCGATCAACTCGCGACGATCATCTACACCTCCGGCACCACCGGCATGCCGAAGGGCGTGATGCACAGTTTCGGTAACCTTGGGTTTGCGACCACACGTGGCACGTCGTTATTCGGCCTCAACGAGTCGGACCGACTGTTGTCCTATTTGCCGTTGTGCCATGTGGCCGAACGGATGTTCGTCGAACTCGCCTCGATCTATACCGGGCAAACCGTTTTTTTTGCCGAGAGTCTCGATACTTTTCTCACCGACCTGAAACGTGCGCGACCGACGGCGCTGTTTGGCGTACCGCGGATCTGGACCAAATTCCAGATGGGCGTGTACAGCAAGATCCCGGCAAAACGCCTCGATTTTTTGCTCGGCTTGCCGTTTATCGGCAAGCGGGTTGGGCACAAGGTGCTCGCCGGGTTGGGGCTTGATGCGTTGCGCGTGGCCTTGTCCGGTGCCGCGCCGGTGCCACAGACCTTGTTGCTGTGGTACCGCAAATTGGGCCTGGACGTGCTGGAGGTCTACGGCATGACCGAAAGCTGTGGTTACTCGCACATATGCCTGCCGGGCCAGAACAAACCCGGCTGGATCGGCAAGCCATGCCCCGAGGTGGAAGTGCGCATTGAGGAATCGGGCGAAGTGCTGGTGCGCAGCGGCGCGACCATGCTCGGCTATTTCAAGGAACCGCAGAAAACCGCTGAAACCATCACCGAGGACGGTTTCCTGCGGACCGGCGACAAAGGCGAAGAGGACGCCGAAGGCAACTTGCGCCTGACTGGGCGTTTGAAGGAAATCTTCAAGACCAGCAAAGGCAAATACGTGGCACCGGCACCGATTGAAAATCGCCTGGCGGTGCATTCGCGCATCGAACAGGTTTGCGTGGTCGGCGATGGCTTGAGTGCGCCGTTGGGGCTATGCGTACTCTCGGCCGTCGGGCAACAGGAGGCGCGCGCGGGGTTGCATTCAAGCCTGGAAAAACTGCTCGAGGAGGTCAATGCCGCACTCGACAAGCACGAACGTCTGCGGCGTCTGGTGGTGGTCAAGGACAGCTGGGCCGTGGAAAACGGCTTCCTCACGCCGACCTTGAAGATCAAGCGCAACGTCATCGAAGCGGCTTACGGTGGGCAATTCGAAGAATGGAGCGAGCGCAGCGAAGCGGTGCTGTGGCAGGATTGAGTCACGAACAAAACCAACAAGGAATCCAGCGATGAGTTTGTGGCGCACCACCCCCAACATCGAACAGTTGAATGCAATCCAGAAGAACACTATTGGCGAAGTGTTGGACATCCGCTTCGAAGCCTTTGATGAAGAGTCGCTGACCGCGAGCATGGTCATCGACCACCGCACCCACCAGCCTTATGGCTTGCTGCACGGCGGCGCTTCGGTGGTGCTGGCTGAAACCGTCGGCTCCATGGCCAGTTACCTGTGCATCGACGCCAGCAAGTTTTACTGCGTGGGCCTGGAAATCAACGCCAACCATTTGCGCGGCCTGCGAAGCGGGCGAGTGACAGCGGTGGCCAAGCCGATTCACATCGGGCGCACGACCCATGTCTGGGACATCCGCCTGACCAGTGATGAGGGCAAGGCCAGTTGCGTGTCGCGCTTGACCATGGCGGTGGTGCCGTTGGGCGAGAATCCGCCGGCACGTTGAGAGCAGTCCATAGCTTTGACCGGACTGTCATCATTCCTGTCAGTTACGGTCATTGCTGTAGTACGTGGTCTTACGGACAATCAACACCTGTTTTCGCTCATGGATTTGCCGGTATGTCGCAACAGATATTTTTCGCCCACGCCAACGGGTTTCCTTCGGGCACCTACGGCAAACTGTTCGCGGCGCTGGCGCCCGAGTATCAGGTGACGCATCTGGAGCAGCACGCCCATGACCCGCGCTTTCCGGCGGACGACAACTGGTACAACCTGGTGGATGAGTTGATTCATCACCTGGAGCAGCAGCCGGAACCGGTTTGGGGCGTCGGCCATTCATTTGGTGGCGTACTGCACCAGCACGCTGCGTTGCGCTGTCCTCATCTCTATCGCGGCGTGGTGATGCTTGATTCCCCTGTGCTGACCCGGACCGATCAATGGGTGATCCGTGCGGCCAAGCGTTTGGGTTTCATCGATCGCCTGACCCCGGCGGGTCGTACCCTGGGGCGGCGGGAAGAGTTCGCCGATCTCGACAGTGCCCGCCGCTATTTCGCCGGCAAAACCCTGTTTCGCAGCTTCGATCCGGAATGTTTCGACGCCTATCTGCAACACGGCTTGCACAAGGTCGGTGACAAGCTGCGCCTGCGCTTCGACCCGGCCACGGAAATCAGTATCTACCGTGGCGTACCCCACACCAGCCCCGGCCGCACGCGACAATTGAAAGTGCCGCTGGCGGTGGTGCGCGGGCGCAGCAGCCGGGTGGTGATGCGCCACCACGCCAGTTCGGTCGGGCGCATGCCTTTGGGAGAGTCCCTGACCATGCCTGGTGGCCACATGTTTCCCCTCGAGCGTCCGCAAGACACCGCCCTGTTGCTGAAAAACCTGTTCAGCAAATGGGAAGGACGCCGCCCACAGGATTGCGCATGAGTCACGTCGTTGAAGAAGTCCGCCTGAGCCTGCCGCACATCGAGCTGGCGGCGCATCTGTTCGGCCCGGAAGACGGATTGCCGGTGATTGCCTTGCACGGCTGGCTCGACAACGCCAACAGCTTCGCCCGACTGGCGCCGAAGCTTAAAGGTCTGCGCATCATTGCACTGGACATGGCAGGGCACGGCCATTCCGGGCATCGCCCGCCGGGCGCGGGGTACGCCATGTGGGACTATGCCCACGATGTGCTGCAAGTCGCCGAACAAATGGGCCTCAAGCGCTTTGCCCTGTTGGGCCACTCGATGGGGGCGATCGCGTCCTTGATCATCGCCGGGTCTTTGCCGGAGCGCGTCACTCATCTGGCCTTGATCGATGGCGTCATTCCGCCTACCGACAAGGGCGAAAATGCGGCCGAACGCATGGGCATGGCCCTGCAAGCGCAGCTGGATTTGCAAGAAAAACGCAAACCGGTCTACGACACCCTCGATCGAGCCGTCGAGGCTCGAATGAAAGGGTTGGTGGCGGTCAGTCGCGAAGCCGCCGAACTGCTGGCGCAACGTGGCTTGATGCCGGTGCCGGGCGGTTACACCTGGCGCACCGATAACCGCCTCACGCTGCCATCGCCGCTGCGTCTTACGACCGAACAGGCAATGGCATTCGTCAAGCGGGTGAGTTGTCCGGCAAAACTGGTGGTGGCCGCCGACGGCATGCTCGCCAAACATCCAGAATTGCTGGAGCGTCTACCCTTTAGCCGTGAACAGCTGCCTGGTGGCCACCATTTGCACTTGAACGACGAGTCCGGTGCCGACCTTGTCGCAGACTGTTTCAATCGGTTCTTCGCCATTCCTTGACTTGCACCAGGCAACTGTCGAGGCTGGGCGGGTTGAAATGGGAGACAACCATGATAGATCTGTACACCGCTGCGACCCCGAATGGCCACAAGGTCTCTATCGTGCTCGAGGAACTCGGCCTGCCCTATAAGGTGCATGCCCTGAGTTTCGACAAAAAGGAACAGAAGTCCGCGGACTTCCTCAAGATCAACCCCAATGGGCGTATTCCGGCGATCGTCGATCGCGCCAACGGCGATTTTGCCGTGTTTGAATCCGGTGCCATCCTGATTTACCTCGCTGAAATGACCGGCAAGCTTTTGCCAGCCGACCCCAAGGGGCGTTCGGTGGTATTGCAATGGCTGATGTTCCAGATGGGCGGCATCGGCCCGATGCAGGGCCAGGCCAACGTGTTTTTCCGTTATTTCCCGGAAAAGCTGCAGGGTGCAATCGATCGCTATCAGCACGAAACCCGTCGCCTCTACGAAGTCCTCGATACGCGCCTGCAAGCCGTCGAGTTCCTTGCCGGCGACTACAGCATCGCCGATATCGCGACTTTTCCCTGGGTACGTGGCTACGAGTGGTCCGGTGTCTCGGTGGAAGGTTTGACGGCGTTGCAACGCTGGATGGCGACCATGGAGGCGCGTCCTGCGGTGCAACGTGGCTTGCTGGTGCCACAGCGCGCCGATGAAGCGAGTGTCATCAAGGGTGCCCAGGCCATGCTGATCCGATGAGTCTATCGATGCGTTCCCTCAGTCTGTTGGCACTGTGCAGTTTCAGTCCCGTGTTGTTTGCCGCTGATGTGCCTGGCAGTCAGGATTTGCCGATCGTGCCGCGCATGGCCGATGCGCAGATCGTCGACTATCGCGTTCCGGTCGACATCGAGCGAATTTACCCACTGGGTTCGATCCGCAAGATCAGCGGCCAGCTGCGCTTCGATGGCCAGGTCAGCGCCCGTGGCAATGCCACGTCAGTGACCTACGAGCTGCCACCGGAGCATTCATCCACCGAAGCATTCACGGCCGCCCGCGAAGCCTTGCAGAAACAGGACGCCCAGTTGCTGTTCTGGTGCCAGGCCCGTGATTGCGGCGAAAGCAGCCTGTGGGCCAACGAAGTCTTCGGCAACGCCAAGCTCTATGGCGCCGACAATGAGCAGGCGTACCTGCTGTTGCGCCTGGCTGCTCCGAAAGACAACACACTGGTGGCGCTCTACAGCATCACCCGTGGCAATCGCAAAGCCTACCTGCACGTCGAGCAGTTCGATGCCGCTGCGCCGCTGGGCGATTTGCTGCCGACCTCGGCGACCTTGCTGCGTGAACTCAAAAGCACCGGCGAACTCGACTTTCCCAAACTCACGGATGCACCGGATGACACCTGGCTGCGTTTGATTTCCCGTGGTCTGAACCTGGACACGACGTTGCGGGTCAGTGTTTCCGGGCCTGCTGCCGAAGCCTGGCGGCAGGCGCTGATCGCTCAGGGCGTGCGTGCGGCACGGCTGGAAACCGGCAGCGTCGAAGGCTCTGGCATGCACATCCAGCTATTGCGCTAGGCTTTAACCCGGCGAACGCGCGTAACGCGTTCGCCAACTCTTTCGAACTGATTTTTTGAGACTTTAGATGATCAATAATGATCGGCTGTTGGTGCAGATCCTGCTCCTGGTGCTGTTTGGCGCGAGCTTTTGGGTGATGGCACCGTTCTGGTCAGCGTTGTTCTGGGGGGCGGTGCTGGCGTTTGCCAGTTGGCCACTGATGCGCTTGCTGACCCGTTGGCTAAATGGTCGCGAATCCCTGGCGGCGGCGCTGTTGACCGTGGGCTGGATGGTGCTGGTGGCAGCGCCTCTGGTCTGGCTGGGCTTCAACCTGGCGGACCATGTGCGCGACGCCACGGCGTTCATCAAGGATGTGCAGGTCGATGGTCTGCCGCAAGCGCCGGACTGGCTGGGCAGCATTCCGCTGGTGGGTGAGCGACTGCTGGGAATCTGGAACAGTGTCGATCAGCAGGGCGCGGCCATGATGGTGTCGCTCAAACCCTACTTCGGTCAGGTCGGTAACTGGCTGCTGGCGCGCAGTGCGCAGATTGGTGGCGGCATTCTCGAACTGACTTTGAGCATTGTTTTCGTGTTCTTTTTCTATCGCGACGGTCCGCGGCTGGCGGCGTTTGTCCATGGCTTGCTGGAGCGCCTGATCGGTAAACGGGCCGGGTACTACATCGAATTGGTGGCGGGCACGGTGCAGCGGGTAGTGAACGGCGTGATCGGTACGGCAGCGGCCCAGGCCGTCCTGGCGCTGGTCGGCTTCCTGATTGCCGGTGTGCCGGGGGCTTTGGTGCTCGGCATCGTAACGTTCATGCTTAGCCTGATTCCCATGGGGCCACCGCTGGTGTGGATTCCAGCCACCGCCTGGCTGGCATGGAGAGGTGACTACGGGATGGCAATATTCCTCGGCATCTGGGGCACCTTCATCATCAGTGGCGTGGACAACGTGCTCAAACCGTACCTGATCAGCCGCGGCGGAAACCTGCCGCTGGTGATTGTGCTGCTGGGCGTGTTTGGCGGGTTGATTGCGTTTGGCTTCATCGGGCTGTTCATCGGTCCGACGTTGCTGGCAGTGGCGTACAGCTTGTTGAACGACTGGAGCAAAAGCCATTCGCGGGTAGGAGATCGTCGTTGATTGCACACGGCAGGCTGCAAGGTCGGTAAAACAGACTCGCGTTGGTCCGGCGCACGGATGATGGGGACCGTCGGGCCAACGCCAGGCTGTAAAGCGCGACTCGGGCTTCCCTGCCCGAGTCGTGTAGCGGGGTGAATCAGAACTTCGCTTCAGCATCCAGTTGCAGGGTGTTGATGTCGGAGTCTTTGAGCGTGGCGTTGGTGTAGTCAGAGTTGGCCATGAAGTACGTCGCGCCGAGGTTGAAGTTCTTGTCCAGCTCGTAGCTCACTTTCAACTTGCTGCCGCGCGAACCGGTGAAGCCGTTGGCGAAGTCGGAGTCAGTGAACGCGCCAACCACAGCGTTACGCTGCACGTCGCGGTAGTTGTAGTCGATGGCGAAACCGTAGACCTTGGTCTTCAGACCGGCCAGCCAGGCGGTATCCTGATCGTTGCTGGCATCGTCGTTGTTGACGTACTGGCCGTACAGCGAGAGCGGCATTGGCAGGCCGCCGATGTCGAGCTGACCGAAACCTTCGAACAGCTTGAATTGTTCGTTCGGGCTGTTGCCGTTGATGGCCAATGCGGCCGGGATCGAGGTACCGCCGGGGATGATGTCGTCGTCGTTGTCGTAGCCGTAGACGCTGCCACCCAGGGTCAGCTTAAGGTTGTCGGTGATGCCGAAGCGTGCACCCAACTGGCCCGCGTACAGGCGCAGGTCGTGTTTGAACTGCACGCCGTCGCCATCGACGTTGTCCTTGAGGGTGTAGTGACCGGCGCTACCGAACAGCTCGGTACTGCCGCTCAGCGGGTACTTGTACGACACCGACAGGCCTTCCGGGCTGATGTCGCTATCCCAAATCACGTCGCCCATGCTGACCCATTGTTGTGGCATCTTGCCGCCCACCAGGTGCAGGTTCTTGATCGCGTCGGGGTGGTAGTCGACGTAACCCTGATCCAGCCAGATCTGCTTCTTGTCGAAGTAGTTGTCCAGGCTCTGGTTGGTAGAACGCGCGTCGTCGTTGTTGCCGGTGGCGATTCGGATACCGGTGTCGACTTGCGGGTTGATTTCGGTATAGGCACCCAGGCGGGCACGAATGCGCTGACGATCCTGGTCTTTGTTGTTCGACACGCCATCGTTGTGCACGTTTTCCTGGCGGAAACGCACATCGCCCTTGAACTGGGTCTTGGCAGCCCACGCCAGTTTCTGGTCGAAGGTGCTCAGTTCGTTGGTTTTCTTCGCGGTCGCTGCGATCTGCTCGTTAGTCTCCTGTTGAGCCTGGCGGGCGATTTGCTGTTCTTTCTGATCCCGGGCCAGCTCGGCTTGCAGTTCACTGTACTGCGCGTTGGTAATCGAACCGTTTGCCTTGAGCATGTCGAGCAGTTTGGCGTCGACTGCGGCGCTGGCCGGAACACTCATGGCCAGCAACAGACCGCCACACAGGGCTGCCGCAGTTTTCGTGGAAGCAAGACGCATATCAATCTCCGAAGATGAGAGTGGATGGCTGAGCCATCCAGGGCACAACCGACCATTGATGGACGGAAAACAGTGGCCGGGTTAGAACCCGACGCTCTAAAAACAGGCGCCAGTATCGCGATGGTTTATTACAAGGAAGTGGCAATGTGATGGCATGTCGATGACGATGCCGAGTCGTCGCGAACTCTTGATTTAGAGCGCTGTCGTCGAATTGATCGTGTGCAACGGATGGCGATGGGCGATACTCGCAAAGCTTCATGCCATCGATGAGAGAGATGTGTAATGCCGTTGCAGCGCCTGCAAAGTCTGTCTGAAATCACTGCGCAAACATGGGATGCGTTGGTACCCGAGACACAACCATTTTTGTCTCACGCGTTCCTGAGCGCATTGGAGGACAGCGGCAGCGTCGGACCTCACTCCGGTTGGCAACCCGAGCATTTGCTGCACACCGAAGGTGATCGACTGATCGCCGCATTGCCCAGCTACCGCAAGTGGCATTCCTACGGCGAGTACGTGTTCGATCACGCCTGGGCCGATGCCTGCGAACGCGCGGGCATCGATTACTACCCGAAGCTTTTGACCGCAGTGCCTTTCAGTCCAGTCAGCGGGCCGCGTTTGTTGGCGGCCACAGTGGAGGATGGTTCCGAATTGCTGAAAAGCCTGCCGGGTTATCTGGAGATCGAACAACTCTTGAGCGCCCACATCAATTTCACAGACCCGTTCACTGACGCCGCGCTGGCCGAGCAGCCGGGCTGGCTGCAACGTGTCGGCTGCCAGTATCACTGGCAAAACCGCGGCTACCGGGACTTCCAGGATTTTCTCGATGTACTGAGTTCACGCAAGCGCAAACAGATGCGTAAAGAGCGGGAACAGGTGGCGGGGCAGGGTTTCGATTTCGAGTGGCTCGAAGGTCGTGAGTTGAGTCAGGTGCAGTGGGATTTTGTCTACGCCTGCTACGCCAACACCTACGCAGTGCGTCGGCAACGGCCCTACCTGACGCGAGCGTTTTTCAGCCTGTTGGCCGAACGCATGCCGCAATCGATCCGCGTCGTTTTTGCCAAACAAGGTTCACGGCCGGTAGCCATGGCTTTCAGCCTGGTGGGGGGCGACAGTTTTTACGGCCGTTATTGGGGATGCCTGGCAGAGTTCGATCGCCTGCATTTCGAGACCTGTTTCTATCAGGGCATGGACTACGCAATCGCCAACGGCTTTCAACGCTTCGATGCGGGTGCTCAAGGCGAGCACAAATTGATTCGCGGGTTCGAACCGGTGATTACCCATTCCTGGCATTACCTGCGCCATCCAGGCCTGAAAGCGGCGGTTAAAGACTTTCTGCAACAGGAGCGGCTGGGGGTGTTGGCGTATGCCGAAGAAGCGCGGACAGCCTTGCCTTACCGGCAGGCGTAATTGGCAAGGAGTCTTTGTGGGAGCTGGCTCGCCAGCGATAGCGGAATATCAGTCAACATCAATGTTGAATGTGAATCCGTCATCGCGGGCAAGTCGAATCGTCGCACCGTCGCTCCCACAGGGGTCAGGGTGATCTGAAGTTAATCGATCCCGACAAACCCACCCGTCTGATGCTGCCACAGCCGCGCATACAACCCACCCAATGCCAGCAATTCGGCATGGCTGCCGGTTTCGGCAATCTTGCCGTTTTCCAGCACCACCAGGCGGTCCATGCGGGCAATGGTCGAGAGCCGGTGCGCGATGGCAATGACGGTTTTGCCCTGCATCAGGGTCTCGAGGCTTTCCTGGATTGCCGCTTCGACTTCCGAGTCCAGTGCCGATGTGGCTTCGTCCATGATCAGAATCGGCGCGTCCTTGAGCAGCACGCGAGCGATGGCGATGCGCTGACGCTGGCCACCGGAGAGTTTCACACCGCGTTCACCGACGTGGGCATCGAAACCGACACGGCCTTCAGCGTCCGAAAGCATTGGGATAAAACCATCGGCCCGTGCCTTGTGCACAGCTTCCCAGAGTTCGCTATCGGTGGCGTCGGGTTTTCCGTAAAGCAGATTGTCGCGGATCGAACGGTGCAGTAACGACGTGTCCTGGGTGATCATGCCGATGCGTTCACGCAGGCTTTCCTGACTGACATCGGCGATGTTCTGGCCATCGATGAGAATCTTCCCGCCTTCCACGTCATAGAGACGCAGCAGCAGGTTGACCAGCGTTGATTTGCCGGCACCGGACGGACCGATCAGGCCGATCTTCTCGCCGGGTTTGATCGTCAGGTTGAGCCCGCCGATGATCCCGCTCTGTTTGCCGTAGTGGAAATCCACGTCTTCGAAACGCACTTCGCCACGGGCCACGGCCAGGGGTTTGGCCTGGTCTCGGTCGGTGACGCTGACCGGTTGCGAGATGCTCTGCAGGCCGTCCTGAACCATGCCGATGTTTTCGAAGATGCCGGTGACCACCCACATGATCCAGCCGGACATGTTGACGATGCGGATCACCAGCCCGGTGGCCAGGGCGATGGCGCCCACGCTGATCAGCGACTGCGTCCAAAGCCACAGGGCCAGGCCGGTGGTGCCGACGATCAACAGGCCGTTCATGCTGGTGATCACCACGTCCATACTGGTGACGACGCGGCCGGCCAGTTGGGCCTTTTCGGTTTGTTCCTTGATCGCTTCGCGAGCGTATTGCTGTTCGAAGTTGGTATGGGCAAACAGCTTCAGGGTGGTGATGTTGGTGTAGCCGTCGACGATCCGCCCCATCAGTTTGGAGCGCGCATCGGAGGACACCACCGAGCGTTCCTTGACTCGCGGTACGAAGTAATACAGTGCACTGATGAACGCCACGATCCACGTCAGCAGCGGGATCATCAGGCGCCAGTCGGCTTCGGCAAACAGCACCAGCGAGCTGATCGCGTAGATCAGCACATGCCACAGGGCGTCCACCGCTTGTACCGCTGAATCGCGCAAGGAGTTGCCGGTTTGCATGATGCGCTGGGCGATACGGCCGGCGAAGTCATTCTGGAAAAAATTCAGGCTCTGCTTGAGCACATAGCTGTGGTTTTGCCAGCGAATCAGGCTGGTCATGCTCGGGCTCAAGGTCTGGTGCACCAGCAGATCATGCAGGCCGACGAAAATCGGCCGCAGGACGAGCGCCACCACCACCATCCAGGCCAGTTCAAGGCCGTGTACCTTGAAAAAGTCAGCGTTGGGTGTGCCTTGGGCCAGGTCGATGATGCGGCTCAGATAGCTGAACAGCGCGACTTCGATCAGCGCGCCGAACAGGCCGACGATCAACAGGGCGACGAAACTTGGCCAGACCTGTTTGAGGTAATAGGTATAGAAGGGCAGGACGCGATCCGGCGGAGCGGCCGAAGGGGCGTCGCGGAAGATGTCGATCAGTTTTTCAAAACGGCGATAAAGCATCGGTGTTTACCCGTTAACGGGCTCTCCTTTGAACGGATTGAGCGTTGCCGACAGAGCCGGCAACCGCTCGGACATCCTTGTCCAGCTTGGTTTCAGTCGATGCGCTTGGCCGACTTGATGAACACCGGATCTGCCGGTACGTCTTTCATGCCGCTGCGAACGGTGGTAGGCGAGTTGACGATGATGTCGACCACATCCATGCCTTTGACGACTTTGCCGAACACCGCGTAGCCGTCGCCCTGGTCGAGGAAGTCGTTGTCCTTGACGTTGATGAAGAACTGGCTGGTGGCAGAGTCCGGCACCGAGGTACGGGCCATGGACAAGGTGCCACGCACGTTGACCAGGCCGTTGTTGTGCTCGTTCTTGATCGGCGCCTTGGTTTCTTTTTGTTGCATTTGCTGGGTGAAACCGCCGCCCTGGACCATGAAGCCCGGAATCACACGGTGGAAAATCGTGTTGTTGTAGAAGCCGCTGTCAACGTACTCAAGAAAGTTCTTGGTACTGATCGGAGCCTTGACCGGGTCCAGTTCGATTTCGATCTGGCCGTTGGTGGTTTCCAGCAGAACATGCGGCGCCTTGGCAGGCGTTGCGGCCATAAGGTTGGCGGCAAACAGAACGGAACCAGCGGCGAGGACGATTTTTTTCAGCATGGGTCAGAGATCCTGATTGGTGGTGTCGACTGCGGTGAGAAATTCGAGCAGTGTCTGGTTGAAGCGTTCGGGTTGATCCATCGGAGTGGCATGACGCGAATCGGCGATCACTGCCAGCCGCGCATCAGGCAACAGTTTTACGTAGTTTTCCTTCAACGCGACCGGAGTGTAGTCACGGTCGGCGCTAATGATGAGGGTTGGACAGGACACCTTCGACAAGCGTTCCTGAACACCCCAACCGACAATGGCATCGAAGCTGGCGAGATAAGCATGTTTGTCGTTTTTTGCCCAGCGCTCAGCCATCTTTTGTCGTAAATCTGCCTGCTCGGGTTTGGGGAACAGCTTGCCGCCCAAGGCCTTGCCGATGGTGCGCAGACTGAGCACGCGCATCAGGCTCCAGCGTTTGAACCATTGCCAATAGTCGTCACGGCTGCGTAATTTGACCTCCGGCGCGCTGTTGACGATGCACAGGCTTTTAAGCAGTTGTGGCTGATCGACCCCGAGTTGAAAGCCGATCATGCCCCCCATGGAAAGTCCGACATAATGTGTCGGACCCAGCTTCAGATGCTCCATCAGCGCGATCAGGTCGGCGCTGAAGCCGGCAATGCTGTAACGCTCGCGGGGTTTGTCGGAGCGACCGTGGCCGCGTACATCCGGGACGATCACCCGATAGCGTGCAGCCAGCGCGGGTATCTGTTTTTCCCAGTCCAGCGTGCTGGAACCCAGCCCGTGGACCAGCAGCAACGGCGTGCCGTGACCATATTCCTCATAGTGCAGGTTGCATCCTTCATGTTCGAAATAGGCCATGCATACACTCCGTGTCAGGCTTGTTCGGGGGCGGCGAACGGTGCGTCCAGTGGTGCAGTGTCGAAGGTGCGCAGCAATTCGACGAGAATCTGTGTGGCTGGCCCGAGGGGTTTGTCTTTGTTCGAATACAGATAGAAGCTCGGGTTACGGCTGCCGCCCTGATCCAAAGGTAGCAGCTTGAGCGTGCCTTCCTTGAGTTCTCGTTCGATCATGTGCCTGGGCAACCAGGCGAACCCCAGGCCGCTGCCGACGAATGTCGCGGCGGTGGCCAGGCTGCCGACCGTCCAGCGC
>NZ_RCOB01000056.1:0-2105 GCF_004307665.1 Pseudomonas sp. Sample_16 | reverse complement strand
CGTAGGGCGAAACGGTGTCGGTTTCAGGGGGATTGGGGGTGGGTTTGAACATGGTGGAGTTCCTTTTATACCTAGTGAAACCACCAGCACCTGTCGCTAAACAAGTAAGGGTGGCAGCTGTACGCAGGTTAGCGAACCGGGAGGTATAAGACCCGGCAGACCCGAGGGTCTCCCGCGCACAGCCACCATATCGAAAATTGCTCACATAAAACGTGGGCAATCGAAACTGATGCAATGTAGCGCTTATACCTGATCGGATCGCTAAACCCGGTCGCTGAATTGGCAGCGACACGGAAACGATAGGGACAAGGGGCAAAGCGCACAAGCCGGCGGATTCTGGCGCAGTTGTAGGTAACGACGCAAGACTGTGTAGCCTTAGAGAACCAGTGCTGAATGCTTTTAAACATGGCGTTCGGTTCTGCCCATCAACACCTGAATACGAGCTGAGCACATCTAAGGCCTCGCAACTGTACGGCGACGACAACATGATCACCATCAAACGGGCCGACACCATGAACATCGCTTACGTCACCCAGGGCGGCACCGGCAACATCGCCAGTGTCGATCGGAGCGGCATGACGCAAACGGCCACCGTGCAACAGTTTGGCTCGGCCAACCAGGCAACAGTGTTGCAGCAGTAATCGCGCGGCGTGAAAAACCGCGGCTCTTTAATTGGGGCCGCGATTTTACGACTCACATAAATCCTTGCCTTTCACAAAGTTATAAAATTAATTTAACCACCTCCAAAACCTTGTAAATAAATTCTTCTCTTCCGCACCTTTCCGAATATTCATCAACCGGCCTGCTAGAAAGTCGGCATGTCGGTTAATAACTTCATCCCTGTTATAATCAACCATAAAAGTATGAACATTCTTCCGAGAATTATCCATAAAGTGACGTAAGGAATCGCTGCCGTGAACGGTCGGATCAAGTGCTTTATATCCAGCGCTGCCAACTCCTTTTAGCGCTTTAGAATAGCCTAGGGGCGGACCGTTCAAATCTGCAGGATTTTCAATAAACGACCCGTGGTCCGGCCGGTTACTAATGTACTGCTTCTGCACTCTCCTTGATTCGATATGGATTCTCAAATTTCGAACTGACGTTTCTTTAACCGGCTCATTGAAGTTCCTTGCAACTTGTGCCAAATTGTCCATATCGTTCTGACCCAAATACTTTGAAAGTGTAAACATCGCTTCAGAATTTACTATACCAGACAAGCTCGCCTGCTTTACTACCACTGATTTTTTCACCCCCGCTACTGTCTTGGCGATTGGGCGATTCATCCAAGCCTGCATTGCTTTAAAAAGTATTGAGATATGTCCATCCTGGTCATACCGATTAATTGGGTCCCCCAAACAATACGCATAGGGATTAATGCCCCCCTTGCCAAACGGACTCAAACTGTCCGGACTGTTGAAGCGCATCAACACAGGGTTAAACGCCCGGTAGCCATTACCTAATAAATAATGGCCGGTCACCGGCTCAGGTCGTTCGCCGTTGAAACCCAGCAGACAGGGCAAGCCGTTCTGGGCACGGTGGCCGTATGCGGTGTAGACATTGGGATGAAGAGGCTGACTGGCCTTGAGACGGTGCAGCACTGAGCGCTGCAAATCGGTGTTCAACAGCGTAGTGTCGCGGTCATCGCCCTGTCGTGCCTGCTGCGCCAAGAGCTGGTCGTCGTACTGGACGATGGAGCGGTGCAATTCGCCTTGTATCTCGGTGGCCAGCCGACTTTTGCAATAGAAGCGCTGGCGTGCGGGTTCATTCGATTGACTGTGGCTGGTCAGACGATCCAGAGGATCGTAGCGATATTGGACGTACAGCGCGGGTTGACGGGTAGACATGTGCGAGCTCCGGGTTTCGAGGTCTGCGCGTTTGAGTATCTACATGCCTGTCTTGGTTGAGAACTAGCAGAACTGATAGGTGTGCATTGGGTGGGATGACGCCAGCAGCCTGATCTTCTGCCTGCGCTGCGTGAGAACCACGGCTCCTGTTGTGGGGGCCGCGGTTTTTTTCATCTGCGCATCGTCAACGCATGCTCAGGCCATCACTGCGGATCGAGGTTATCCAGTGCCCGATTTACCGCCAGTTCTCCCAGCATGATG